>NZ_LJIB01000039.1:0-32495 GCF_001295785.1 Rhizobium sp. AAP116 | reverse complement strand
TCGGACGAGGCGCCAGAAGCAACCTGTCTAAGTAATGTATGTGGCTCCTTCCGGCGCCTCGTTCGGCGTCTTTTCCCGCTGCATGCGTCTCTCTGGCAAGGCGGCGACGGTCCTCGTCATCCTCGGGCTTGACCCGAGGACCGAGGATGACCGGGCGTAGGGTCCGGCTTGGCAGAGTCCTCCGTAGAGTGTTCTGCCAGAGCCTGGCCGGTGGCCCGGGAGGTTCCCGTCGGATGGTGCACCATTCCGACCGGGACCCTCGCCCGGGGGATGATCGTCTGGCCATTCGCGACCTCACCATCATCCCCGCCGCTTTATCCGCCCCGCCGTCTGGTATGTTTGCGACGGCGTGGGCGCCTTGTCTGTGTGCCTCTGAGGCACGTCCTTCCGATCGGGGTATCCGGTGAGAGGCATCCGACCCCATCACCTTCGTTACCAGCCCCACGTCCAGAGGGAGACCGTTGCAGCGGGCCGGGGATTTGTGCCTGCGAGAGCACGCCACCCCGGCGCCGGCCCCGCTTCGCCTGACATCGCATCGCCAGGTGTATCCGAGGGCGGGACGGGGATTAGGGTAAGGGGGTGGAAATGGGTGGGGATGAAAAAAAGATTTTTTGTTGATTTTGTTGGGGGATTTCGGCTGGGCGTCCCCATCCAAAGATAATCTGAACAGGTAGAATGATAGCCTTGACGCACAACCTTTCGATGTAGCAAAGTGTCTTCAGCGCAATAGGACGGGATCGATGACTAGACGACTAAACTTGCGGCAGGGCGACATTCTTGTAAGTACTGATTATTCAGAAACAAACTGGAAGTACGCGTTTGTGTTAACTGCAGACTGCGACTTGTGGAATCAGAAATTCGGAAACTATCTGACGGTCATACCTATAGTTGACGCCAATTTTTATATCGAAAACATATATTGTTCAGATCAAATTCAGTCTGAAATAGATCGCATTTGTTCGCGTTTTTGTCAGCTCAACGGTCATTCGATCGATGTTGATTTTTTCTACGAGCATATATTCACCACGGATGTGGAGAAGCTCATCTCGCGTTATCCCGGAGTAGGTAGCCTGTCAGAGCTCCCGTACCTTCAGGACTATCGTGACGGCAAGATCAATGCCATCGACGCTCTAAAGGGCGTGTGTTCTGTCAGAAATGGGAGCTTCGACAAGCGCCTTCGTCAAGCGCTCACAACGATGAGACTCGAGCACTTCTTTCTAAACGAGTTGCCTTCAGTGCCCGGGCTCGGATTTGTGGCACTACTGCGCATGCCAACGATATTTGACGTGCGCAAAGTTACTTTGGCTGCAACCGATATGAATCATTCGTGTGTCGGTGAATTCGCATATCGCGGCGGATCTCTTTCCGACGGACTACGCTTCGCTGTTGCGCAAGCATTTGCCAATGTATTCTCTCGGATTGGGTTGGAGACTTCGTTTGAGCAAGATCGCGAAAACATAATATCGATTATCGTTGAATCCCATCAATCGGAGCGCTGAGATGAGTGACTACAATATAGCGATTGAGGAGGAGGCTGTAAGGCTAATTGCCAGATCGTCAATATCCGATAGGTTTTTCTCAGATTTTCACTTGCTCGTAAAAGATGGAAAATTGGCGACGGTTTTGATTTCCAGAACTGTGTTCATCTTTTGTGAGAAATCTCGGATTGACGGTAGGTTTCTGGTAATCGACGGGGCTGCTTGCGCCCTGTCAAAAGCAAAGCCTAACAGTTACGACCCCTTTGAGCGAATTATCACACTTGCAATTAGTAAGTTCGAAAATTCAGTTTCACTGCCTGTGAAGTGGGGCCTTTACACCGATGGTGCCCGTCGAGGTTCGTTTTTTGCTTACACAGCGGCGAAAGGTAGTACTTCTCGTATCTTTTACGAGGATCGTTGTGATAGTAGTCAAAATCTCTATGTATATTCCGTCACAAATGAGCATGTAGAGTTTGATGATGTGCCAATTAGTCGATCGGCTTACACCGATTTTGGAGATTCGCTACTTGATGCGTTCATCGCCTATGAAAATATAGATTTCACTCCGGCTCAAAATGATGGTGTAATTGAGATCGAGAACCCCGGCGGAGTAATTGCACACGGGTGGTCCTTGGATGAGTGGGTGAGCAAAAAGCTGACTACTTCCCAGCGCAAATTCATAGAGAAGGATTATTCTCAATCGGTGAGGTTGCGAGGAGCGGCTGGAACCGGAAAAACTATCTCGTTGGTAGTTAAGTTTCTTAGGGACTTCCTCCAGTTTACTGCGGACGGGAAAGAGGTTCGCCTATTGTTTCTGACCCATTCGAAGGTCAGCGCCGATCTGGTAAAGGATTTAATCGGACAACTCGATAGAGATGGCGCACGGCTTAATTCAGCTAATTCTGCGGCAAAAATAGCGACAATCTTTGAAATTGCGTCTGAGTTTGTTCAACGAGAACAAAGGGGCGTAAGTCCGATTGATATAGACGCATATTCGGGTCGAATAATGCAGCGAGAGTTAATCGAGTCCATTCTCGATGCCGCTCGCTTGACGTTGGCCACGCAGTTCTCGGATGAGGCTTCGCCTTCTTTTATTGCCAACATGTTATCCGATGAGCATGAAGTAAAACGGCGATTCGCATTTGAGATTATGAATGAAATCATGTCCGTCCTTGACGCTGAGGGAATTCGGTCAGGCAATAGCAAGGCCTTGGACTATATTAATGCTCCAAGACCAGAGTGGATGGTTAATCTTTCTGGAGTGGGGGATCGAAAAATTGTTCTCGATCTCCACAGAAGGTACAGGGAATTATTACGTGAGATGAGGGTGATTAGTGTCGATCAGCTGATTGCGGATTTTGTTTCGTTCCTGAGTTCGAATGTTTGGGATAACATCATTGAGCGGGAGGGTTACGACGCGATTTTTGTCGATGAGTTGCACCTCTTCACACCATTAGAGCGGATGGCGCTCAAGCCTTTGATGCGTCACTCCAGCCAATTTGGTGGCGTACAACCGATGTTTATGGCTTATGATTTGAAGCAATCAACTAGGGATTATTTCGCAAATCTTGTGACTGACGCTAAATCTACAAGCAATTGGATCGGTAAAACGACGGATGGCAGTGCATTGGTGGAGCTCAACGAAGTATTCCGCTTCACACCACAGATAGCTCGCTGTATCGCAGATCTTGCGGTCTCATTTGCTGAAATAGAGTTTCTAGACGAAATTGATAGGCGTGTTGGTGAGAGCGCTATCGAAGAAGGCGACGTGCCGGAAATGAGGGAGTTCTCTTCGAACCAGAGGATGTACGAGTGGGCGTTTGGACACGCTCGTTCACTGGCAACGTCACTTGGTTCTGGTAAGCGAGTCTGCATAATTTGTATGAACGACGACATGTTCGCCGTATATCGGGATGCAGGACGCCATGCTGACCATTTGATCTCAGTTGAAAGCAGAGAAGATCTGAATGATATTCGTTATGCTGGAAAAAGGTTTGTTTATAGTTCGCCAGAGTTTATAGCAGGTCTACAGTTTGACAATGTCATCGTTATTCATTGCGATCGTCGGACTATTGACGAAAATGAACTCGGTCCCCTTCGCCGTCGACGCAATTTGTCGCGACTTTATCTGGCCGCGAGTAGAGCCTCTAAAAAATTAATTTTTTGCGCATCCTTGGAGTTGGGAGGCATTTCTCCAACTTTCACTACAGCTATAGCGAAGCAGACGGTGCGCGTCCCTTGACCGGTTTGCCTAGTGTGTGGGTAAAACCTCAGCGCCCCGGGCGTCCGGTCTTGCCCTTCGTCCTTGCCTTGCGCTTGCCATCGCCGGGCTCCTCGTAGGAGCCGGCGCCGGAGCGGGCGCGGATGATGGGGCGGGGGTCGTCGGGTTGCCCCTCATCCGCCCTTCGGGCACCTTCTCCCCGTGAACGGGGAGAAGGAGGGGCCTCCGGCTTTTCCGGCAGCTTGCCGGTCACCGGCTTTTCGGTGCGGCCGACGGTCATTTCGTCGAGAGTGTTCTTGCGGAAATAGGAGCTTTCCGGGCCGGATTTCGGCATAGGCACGGCGCCTTCGGTGCCGGGGCCCATGTCGTCGAGGCTGGGTTTGGAGAAATAGCTGCCCTTGCCTTCCGGGGCGCCGGATTTGTTGCGGCCGGAGGGGGAGATGCGGGGCTGATCGGCGTCGCCGGTTGTGGGTCCTCGGGTCAAGCCCGAGGATGACGACGGAGGGGGCGGCGCCAAGTTTTTCCCTCTCGCGCCTTCGGCACTCGACGCCTCTTGCTTCGCGATCGGGTCGTCCATGGCGGCGAGTTCGACGGCCTTGAGGCGTTTGATTTCGTCGCGCAGGCGGGCGGCCTTTTCGAAGTCGAGGTCGGCGGCGGCGTTGCGCATGTCTTTTTCGAGCGCGTTGAGGTGGGCCTGGAGGTTGTTGCCGACGAGATGGCCGCCATCGGCGAAGCCCTTGCCGGAGACGCCGGAGATGTCGGCGCGGACGTGGTCGCGCTCGTAGACGCTGTCGAGGATGTCGGAAATGCGGGCCTTGACTGACTCCGGCGTGATGCCGTGTTCGGTGTTGTAGGCCATCTGCTTTTCGCGGCGGCGGGACGTTTCGTCCATGGCGCGCTGCATCGAGCCGGTAATCTGGTCGGCATAGAGGATGACCTTGCCGTCGACGTTTCGCGCGGCGCGGCCGATGGTCTGGACGAGCGAGGTTTCGGAGCGGAGGAAACCTTCCTTGTCGGCATCGAGGATGGCGACGAAGCCGCATTCGGGAATGTCGAGGCCTTCGCGCAGCAGGTTGATGCCGACGAGGACATCGAAGGCGCCGAGGCGGAGATCGCGGATGATCTCGATGCGCTCCAGCGTGTCGATGTCCGAGTGCATGTAGCGGACGCGCACGCCCTGTTCATGCAGATATTCGGTGAGGTCTTCGGCCATGCGCTTGGTGAGCACGGTGACGAGGGTGCGGTAGCCCTTCAGCGCCGTGTCGCGGATCTCGCCGAGCACGTCGTCGACCTGGGATTTGGCGGGGCGGATTTCGACCGGCGGGTCGATGAGGCCTGTGGGGCGAATGACCTGTTCGGCGAAGACGCCGCCGGCTTCCTCCATCTCCCAATTGCCGGGGGTGGCGGAGACGGCGACGGTCTGGGGGCGCATGGCGTCCCATTCCTCGAAGCGGAGCGGACGGTTGTCCATGCAGGAGGGCAGGCGGAAGCCGTATTCGGCCAGCGTTGCCTTGCGGCGGAAGTCGCCCCGGTACATGCCGCCGATCTGGGAGACGGAGACGTGGCTCTCGTCGATGAAGAGCAGGGCGTTGTCGGGGATGTATTCGAAGAGGGTCGGTGGCGGCTCGCCGGGCTTGCGGCCGGTGAGGTAACGCGAATAGTTCTCGATGCCGGCGCAGGAGCCGGTCGCCTCGAGCATTTCGATATCGTATTTCGTCCGCTGTTCCAGCCGTTGGGCCTCCAGCAGGCGGCCGCCCTTTTCGAGCTCGGCGAGGCGGAGCTTCAGCTCCTCCTTGATCGACTTGATGGCGCCGTTGAGGGCGGGTCTCGGCGTGACATAGTGGCTGTTGGCGTAGATCTTGACCGTCTTCATCTCGCCGGTCTTCTTGCCGGTGAGCGGGTCGAATTCGGTGATGCTCTCGATCTCGTCGCCGAACAGCGTGATGCGCCAGGCGGCATCCTCAAGGTGGGCGGGGAAGAGTTCGATCGTGTCGCCCCGGACCCGGAAGGAGCCGCGGACGAAATTGATGTCCTGGCGCTTGTATTGCTGGGCGACGAGGTCGGCCAAGAGCTGGCGCTGGTCGATGCGGTCGCCGACCGACATCTGGAAGGTCATGGCGGTGTAGGTTTCGACCGAGCCGATACCATAGATGCAGGAGACGGAGGCGACGATGATGCAGTCGTCGCGCTCGAGGATGGCGCGGGTGGCGGCATGGCGCATGCGGTCGATCTGTTCGTTGATCGACGATTCCTTCTCGATGAAGGTATCCGAGCGCGGCACATAGGCTTCCGGCTGGTAGTAGTCGTAATAGGAGACGAAATATTCCACCGCATTGTCGGGGAAGAAGTTCTTGAATTCCGAATAGAGCTGGGCGGCGAGCGTCTTGTTCGGCGCGAGGATGACGGCGGGGCGCTGGGTCGCCTCGATGACCTTGGCCATGGTGAAGGTCTTGCCGGAGCCGGTAACGCCGAGCAGGACCTGGGTACGGTCGTCATTGGCTAGGCCCTCGACGAGGTCCTTGATGGCGGTCGGCTGGTCGCCCGCGGGCTCGAAGTCGGAGGCCATGCGGATCGGCACGCCGCCTTCGGACTTTTGCGGCCGGGCCGGGCGGTGCGGCATCCAGAGTTCGCCGTTCTTGAACAGCGGATTGCCGCTTTCGATCAGGGCGGTGAGGGCTTCCACGGTCGCGGTGACGGCGCCGGTGGCGAGCGATTCGGCTTCTTCCAGCGAGACATCCATGCCGGCGATCGGGTTGAGGCCGGCGGCGGCACGGGTCTTCGGGTCATTGGAGGCGCCGATCGACACGCCGCGCGAGGTCTTGGTCGAGGTGGTGTTCTTGGCTGTAGCAGGCTTCGCCTTTTCCAGCGCGACCTTTTCCGCATGGCGGCGGGCCTCGATCTCGATCTTCTTGCGGTGTTTGCCGGCTTTCGACGCCAGTTCGCGCTGGCTCTCGACGGTCGAGGCCTCGGCTTCCGCCTCCAATTGCTTCACCCAATCCGAAACCGAGCCTGCGAGCGGCGCGCCTTCGAATGCGGTCTGCGGGGCTTCCTCGAAACTATCTGAGGGGGCGGAGGATTTGGGAGACTTTGCCATGGCCGGAATATGGAGAAGCGCGCCGGCAAAGGGAAGGGGCGGGGCCAGGATAATCAGAACAAAAACGCAACAGGAAGAGGAGGTTGTTGCCAGCGTGGCGGCAGGAGGGAAAGGGCGTCAGTGCTTGAAGACGTTGTCGCGATGCCAGCCGAGATAATGCGGGTGGGGACGCAGATGCGGGGCGGCCGGGACGCGTGCCTTGCCGTCCTTGACGAGCAGGTGGGAGATGTCTTCGTTCAACTGGCGGGACTGCAGGATGGTGAAGTCGTCTGCGAGTGACAGGAGGCCGCGATCGAACATCCAGTGGACGGTGCCTGAGAGGGCGATACCGTTTTGCACGGAATCGTTGCCGCCGCGTTCGACGGGCACGATATGGGCTGCTTCCACTTCGGGCCGGCCTCCGCCGTTGATCAGGCGAAGGCCCGTGAAGGCGCAGGTCCTGTCATAGACTTGCCGGATATGCTGGCGAAATTTCGCATCCCGGAACGGACGATTGATCGTCTGCTGCAGGATCGGCCGTTCATAGCCGTCTGCGACATACCCGGCTTGCGTCGGCTCATCGACTTCGAAGTAGGTTAGGGGGTCGGCTGGCAGATGACTGTCTCCCGCCTGGTCGATCCTTTGCGGCCACTCATCGGGTTCGGACAGGCCCCGGTTTACCAGGGCAGCAAATTCACCGTCACTGATCACACGGACTGCCTGGACGCTGCGCCCGGGATTGACGCTTCCATCGGGGCTTACCAACTGTCGCTCGAACCCGCCGTTTTCGCGGTAATCCAGTGGACGGTCAAAATCGATATAGTCAGCCAACCTGGCGTAATGGTGATCCGCAATCTCGTTGTCGTCGTCGATCGCCGTGACCCTGGCAAGGCCGGAGTAGTAGCGACTCGGCATGCCGGTCAGGGGGCCGTAATAGACGATCCAGTCACCCAGAGACTGCTGCACTCGGGAGAGGTACATTTTCGGGAAGTGATAAAGCTGTCCTCGGACATCCTTATAGCCGCTCCCGTCCTTGTGGTAGAAAATCGCCTTTGCCATGGCCGTCCTGAGTCATTTCGCTTCGCCAATATGCAGTCGCGGTCCGCAGACGCAACCATCGTTCAATCACGCCACCGACAGATGTTTTGACCGGGTCTTGCGCTTGAGTGCGGTCGGCTGGTTCTCGGCGATCCAGGTGTCGAGGGCGTTTGCAGGCATGGGGCGGGCGAAGAGATAGCCCTGGGCGATGCTGCAGCCGAGGCGGGCGAGGATGGCGGCGTCTTCGGGTGTCTCGACGCCTTCGACGACGATGTCGAGGGAGAGGGACTGGCCGAGGCTGATCATGGCCGAGATCAGTTTCTGGTTGGTCTCGCTGCGGGCGACGTCCTTGACGAAGCTGCGGTCGATCTTCAGGCGGTCGACCTTCAGGCCGATCAGATAGGCGAGGGATGAATGGCCCATGCCGAAATCATCGACGGCGAGCTTGTAACCATCCTGTTCGAGCTGCTTCAACTGCTCGTCGGCCAGTGCGGGATCGAGAATGGCCTCCTCGGTGATCTCTATCTCGAGTGCCGATGGCGCCACGCCATGGGCGCTGGTGACACGCTGCAGCATGCAAGGCACGGAATAGAGCGCAAATTCCCGCGGCGAAACGTTGAGTGCCACCGTCACGTCGCCGAGGTGGAAATCAGGTAGGCGGCGGGCGAGCAGGCAAGCATCGCGGGCGATACTTGCAGTGAGCTGTTCCGAGAGATGCACCGTGCGTGCGGCGTTGACGATTTCCGGTGGTGACACGAAGCCGAGCTGCGGATGCTGCCAGCGCACCAGCGCCTCGAAGCCGGTGATGCGGCGTGTCGTCAGGTCGACCTGGGGCTGGAACCAGGCGCCAATGGCGCCGCTCTGTATGGCGCGGTCGAGGTCCTGCTCGATGATGCGCTTGCGCTCGGCATTGCGGCGCAGGTCGGGGTCGAACTCCCGCAGCTGGCGGCGATCGGCGCGCTTGGCGTCGTAGAGTGCCATGTCTGCGCAGGCGAGCAGTTCTTCGGCATTGTCTGCGTGATCTGGATAGGCCGCGAGGCCGACGCTCAGGCCGATGACGGACTGGCGCTGGTGCCAGTGAATCGGCCGACGGCTGGCTTCGAGCACGGCGGCCGCATGGGTGCGGGCGCGATTCAAGGCATCCGGACCGCTGACGACCACGGCGAATTCATCGCCGCCAAGACGGGCGATCAGGCTGCCGTCCTCGACGAGCGATGCAAGGCGGGTGGCGATCTCACGCAGCAGCGCATCGCCGGCGCTATGGCCAAGCGTGTCGTTGATCGACTGGAAACGCTCGACGTCGAAGATCAGCAGGGCGACCTGTTCGTTGACAACGGCGGCCCTGGCGATGTCGCCGGCGAGGCGTCCGTGAAAGAACATGCGGTTGGCGAGGCCGGTCAGCGTGTCACGGTTGGCCAAGGCTTCGAGACGAGAGTTCTGACGAAGGATGTCGCTGTTGGCACGGGTCAGACTATCAGCGAGTGCGGTCGCCTCATGGCGGGCGACCTGGCTGTTGACGAACATACGCTCCGCCCAGAGGCTGCGGCGGATGAAAACGAAGATCATCAGGCTGAGGCAGACGCCGACCAGCACGTCATTGAAGCGCCAGTTGCCAATCAGATTGACCATCAGGGAGAGCAGAATCGGGATGGAGTAGTTCAAGGCGAGCGGCGTGTAGCCGATCTGCTTAACGACCGATCCGGCGGCCATGCCGCCCATCATCAAGAAGAGTGGGGCATGGCGCCCGAGCGGTTCGAAGTCGTCAATTGTCCAGGGCAGTGCGGCCCAGACGATGCCCGAGGCGAGCGCGCCGAGCGAGAGAATGGTCAGGCTGCTCTGCGGCGCCGACAACAGCTTGCCGCGTCGATTGAGCGCATTCATGGTATAAGCCCTGATGGCGACCACAATGATCGACACGACATACCAGGAGACGTTTGTCCAGCCTGCCTCGTTCTGAAGGTGCAGGATGAACAGGCAGACGGTGAGTGTGATCAGGTTCAAGACGAGTGTGGAGCGATAGCCGTCGGCGATGTCCGCCACCTGGGCTTGCAGCACTGCCGGCACTGTTCCGCCGCTTCGGCTCTCGTTCAACCACATAAAACAAAACCCATACCAATCGCAATAAAACATCAATAACAAGAGCGACTTAACGGGGTGTTATCGCGGCTCGCCGCAATTTAACTAGAAATCATCGGCAACTTTTTGGTGGTGCTAAAATGTGAGTTCGCGTCGCTTTTGCCCGCTTTCACTCTGGCCTTCCAAGCACTGATTTCGTCGCGCAGGTTGCAAAACGCTACACGCAAGGGAATTCAGTGGCGGCCGAGAATGCACAGCCCATAGTCGAGACCATTTGATATGTAGATATGTGCAGGCGACTCATGGGTCGCCTGCATCTCCCCCTCCATCTCACGAGTTCTCCATGCCGAGCCTCTCTCCCGCCGCTCTCTGGCCGATCCTGCTTCTTTCCCTCTCGAACGTCTTCATGACATTCGCCTGGTACGGGCATCTCAAATACAAGACGTCCGCCCTCTGGATCGCGATCGTCGCGAGCTGGGGCATCGCCTTCTTCGAATATTGCCTGGCGGTTCCTGCCAACCGGATTGGTGCGGAGGTCTATTCGGCCGCGCAGTTGAAGACCATTCAGGAAGTCATCACGTTGATCGTCTTTTCCGGCTTCTCGGTGTTCTTCCTCAAGGAAAGCCTGACCATCAACCATGTGATCGGCTTTGCCCTGATCGCTGCCGGGGCTGCCTTCGTCTTTCGCGGATGAAAGGCGGCGCGGCCAAGTTCTGGTCGCGCCGTCTTCTGGCCGGTTTGGGGCCACCGTGTCTCTAGCTTGCGGTAGCGACGCGATCCGTGCCGATACGCCAGGCCGGAAGGACGATGGCAGCCAAGAGGAGAGTGTTGAGCAGGACGTTGACGCTCGCGCCGGATACGAAGGAGCCGGTGCTGTCGACGAGATACCAGGCAAATGTCCCCTCGATCATCAATAGACGGGCAAGCTTTGGATCGGCCGGCAGCAGGCGGTCGATGATCAGCCACATCATGACGCCCCAGCCGACCATGACCCCGCCGCCTATGGCAGCGAGTACGCGGGCGGCCTGGGTATCTATGGGCTGTGCGCCGTCAAGCGGCCAGAACACCGCGTCGGCGAGGAGGGTTGCCGGCAGCGAAACGGCCGGGTGGGCGCCGAGGGCGACGAGCAGGCCCAGCAATACGATGAAGAGACTGGTGAGCTTCAGCCAGGTGGCGGCAAAATCACGGGACATTGGCAATTTTCCTTTCCGGTTGCGATGACGTGACCATGGCGGCCGGCCGGACGTGTCGCAATTACTCCGCAGGTAAGTGACGAGGCGCGCTGCATCTGCCAGAAGTTTTTGCAATTGCCGCTCGGAACGCTGCAGCATGGAGGATGTCATGACGGGTGATTTTGGTGGTCAGTTGCGCAATTGGCGCGACAAGCGACGGATGAGCCAATTGCAGCTGGCGCTGGTTGCCGATGTCTCCGCGCGGCACATCGCCTTTCTTGAGACGGGACGGGCGAAGCCGAGCCGGCACATGGTTCTGCGGCTCGGCGAGGCGCTGGAGGTGCCGCGGGCCGAGCGCAACCTGATGCTGGATGCGGCAGGCTACCGCGCGGCCTATGCCCGCCGGCCGCTGGACAGCGCAACCATGGCACCTATCCGCAGGGCGATCAGCCACATGATTGCCGGGCATATGCCCTATCCGGCCTTTGTCTTCGATCGCTGCTGGACCGTGATGGATGCCAATGCGAGCGGTCATGCCATGTTGTCGGGCTTCGGCCTTGCTGCCGGGGACAGCTTCATCGACTTCCTGCTGCAGCCCGGACAGGGCGCAGAACTGGTGGAGAACTGGCATGAGGTTGCCGGGCATCTGGCGGCCCGTTTCAGACTGGAAAGCGCTCATCTCGGCGGCGATGCGATGCTGGAGCGGGCAGCCGAGGCGCTGGCTTGCGAGGTGGGAGAGGGCGATCACGGCGTAAGCGGCGATCTGCCACCGGTTCTAGCGGTGCGCTTTCGCTTCGGTGGAATGGTCTATCCGATGTTCTCGACGATCACGCAGTTCGGCACGGCGGATGACATCGCGCTCGCGGATATCAAGATCGAAATGTTCTTCCCGTCGGATGAATCCTGCGAAGCTTTCTTCCTCAGCATGGCCGGCTGAGGCCGGTCAGGCCTGGGGCACCGGCGTCGGCTTGCCATCAGCATCGAGCGCGACCATGACGAAGGTCGCTTCGGTGACTTTTTCCATGACATGGGTCAGATAGCGTTGGGCCCAGGTCTCGACCTTGAGCGTCATGGATGTGCGGCCGACGCGGCTGATTTCCGTATAGACGCACAGCGTGTCGCCGATCTTGACCGGCATGGCAAAGGCCATCTCCTGGACGGCAGCCGTGACGACGCGGCCTCGGGCACGCTCGGCCGCCCGGATGCCGCAGGCAAGGTCCATCTGGGCCATGACCCAGCCACCGAAGATATCGCCTGCCGCATTGGCGTCTGCCGGCATGGCAAGTGTCCTTAGGGTCAGTTCGCCGGTGGGTGTTTGCGTTGTACCGATCATCATTCTGTCGAGACTCCTGTGTGTGCTGCACAGAGAAGTACGCGGAGCAGCCGGTGCGCCACTACTAATATTCACATACAAAAAAGTACCCGTAACATTTTGTAAGACCGCATTTACGGAGTTTAGAACTGATAAATATCAAAATTTGGCATTCGAATCAAAGTTGGGGGTGGAAAGCATGAAATCGGTGTCTCTGTCTGTGCGGCTATACGCACTGGTCGCACTGGCTCTGGCGGTACTCGTGGGCACACTGACATACAGCCTCGTTCAATCATATGACGCGCTGGTACACGAGCGTCGTCTGGGTCTGGCCCAAATCAATGATCAGGCGATCTCGATTTTCGACACGTATCACAAGCAGGAGCTTGACGGCACGCTGTCGCGCGAGGAGGCGCAGGCGCGGGCCAAGGAAGTCACCGGCGCGATGCGCTACAATCCTGACGGCTACTACTTCGTCATCGATATGCAGCCGGCCATGGTCATGCATCCGATCAAGCCGGAACTGAACGGCAAGGATCTGAGCCAGAACAAGGACCCGAACGGCAAGTTCCTGTTCGTCGAGTTCGTCAATACGGTCAAAGCTAGCAAGGAAGGCTTCGTCGACTATTACTGGCCGAAGCCTGGCTTCGAAGAGCCGGTCGAGAAGCTGTCTCATGTGATCGGCTACGAGCCATGGGGCTGGGTGGTCGGCACGGGCGTCTACTCTGATGACCTCGCAGTGCTCTTCCGCGGCACGGCGCTCCGCTATGGTGTCGTGATTGGTCTTGCGGGCATCGGCATGGTGTTCTTTGCCTATCTCGTTGTGCGCAGCATCGTGCATCCGATCAACCGCCTGAAGGGCGCAATGAACGACATCGCTGAGGAGCGCGTCGACGTTTCCATCGGTGACATCGAGCGTCGGGATGAGATCGGCGGCATGGCCAAGACGCTTGAGGTTCTGCGTGGCAGCGTGCGCGAACGCATCGAGCTGCGCGATCGCGAAGCGCAGCAGCAGGCTAATCTGAACGGCGAACGCGAGCGCAACGAGCTCAATCTGCGCACCTCTTCCGAGCGGCAGAACCATGCGATCAATGCGCTGGGTTCGGCGCTGGAGCGTCTGGCAGAAGGTGATCTCACCGTGCAGATCGGCGTCATCGGTTCGGAATACGAAAAGCTGCGCGACGACTTCAACCGCGCAGTGGAATCACTGGGCGGCGTCATTGCCGCGATCAACCAGACGAGTGACATCGTAACGTCCTCGGCCGGCAATATCAGCGAGGCGACCAACAACCTGTCGAAGCGCACCGAGCAGCAGGCGGCAGCCCTCGAAGAGACGGCGGCGGCCCTCGACGAGATCACCGCAACCGTTCGCACGGCGGCTGAACGCGCCAATGAGGCACGTCAGATGGTGGCCGAGACCAAGTCGAGCGCCAACCGCTCCGGCGAGATCGTCCGCAGCGCGGTCGATGCCATGGGCCGGATCGAGGGATCCTCGCAGAAGATCAGCCAGATCATCTCCGTCATCGACGAGATTGCCTTCCAGACCAACCTGCTGGCACTGAACGCGGGCGTCGAGGCGGCGCGTGCCGGTGAAGCGGGTCGCGGCTTTGCCGTCGTGGCGCAGGAAGTGCGGGAACTGGCGCAGCGTTCGGCGAATGCGGCGAAGGAGATCAAGACGCTGATCAGCGCATCGGCTGCCGAAGTCGATACCGGCGTTGGCCTGGTGCGCTCGACCGGCGAGGCACTGATCGAGATCGAGGCCTTGGTCAACCGCGTCAACGAAAGCGTCAACACGATCGCGACCGCGGCGAAGGAACAGGCCACGGGCCTGGCCGAGATCAATACCTCGGTCAACCACATGGACCAGATGACGCAGCAGAATGCGGCGATGGTCGAGGAAACCTCGGCTGCCGGCCAGTCGCTGGCGGAAGAGAGCTACAACCTGCGCCAGCTGCTCTCGCGCCTCAAGGTGAACGCTGCGCAGGCGGCGGCCGGTCATCGCCGGGCGGCGTAAGCGTCAGGCTTGACGCACGGACAATCGACAGACCGGGGCCGGCGGAGCGATCTGCCGGCCCCTAGTTTTTGCCCTGGATTCCTCAAGGTTTTCGTTCATGGCGCATTAAGCCGGGATCGCCTATGCTGTCTTTCGTTGTCCCATAAGGGGATATCGAGGGTGAAATGAGTGTTGCGTTTTCGTCCCTTGGCAGCCGGCTGACGGTTGCCGTCCTTTCGCTCCTTCTCGTCGCCGGTTGTTCCGGCAGCGACCGGATTCCTTTCGCTGACGTTGGAGGGCCGCGCGCCGGCGACCAGCTCATCGGCAAGGTCGATCGCAGCAAAGACGGGCGGGTGCTTGTCGGTCGCGTCGGCGACCCACGAGCGGAGGCGGCGGCCTATGCGCCGCGGGCTGCCCAAAACGGTGGCGCCCAGGGGCTGGACTATCTCGATACACCCAACCTGGCTGACAGCGATGCCCCACAGGCCGCGCCGATGATGGCGGCGGGCACTGAGGCGCCTGTTGACGCCCAGGACCAGACAATGAGCGCGATGTTGATCCCGGAAGGCGGCGTCAATATTGACGGCGCGCTCGGTATCGGGGCCGAGCCCGGGATTTCCGATGTCGCTTACGCGGATGCGACGAGTCCGGTCGGCGTGCAGCCGCATGTGGTGACGCAAGGCGGGGCCATGGCGATTGCCGAGGGCAATACCAGCCAGCCGGTGGTCGACGGGATCGGCTTCGACGAGCCGACCCAGATCGTGACGGGGCCGAGCGGGGCGCAGCAGCCCGTGATGCAGGAAACGCAGGTGGCCGAGATGTCGGAGGAGGGCGGGATCCTGCCGCTTTCGGTGGATAGCGGCAGTTCCGGCATTGATGATCCGGTCCCCGTTTCGAGCCGGCGGACAGCGGCGGCTTCGAAAGCGCGGGCGCCTGTGGGCAAGGATTGTTCGCTCTATCTCGACAAGCGGAACTGCCGCTGAGTCGCTCCTGAGTTCGTGTCCTATTTTGCTAAATGCCTAATCGTTTCCTGGTAAGCGCTTGCTGACGTTCTGGTCCGGACCTCACCGGCGGGTGCGGGGGTGCTGGGGGGGGATGGGTGTGGGTGCTTGGCCATCATGCGTGGATTTTGGGAAAAGGCCCCTCCCAACCCTCCCCACAAGGGGGAGGGCTTAATCCGGCGGTACGGTCGTCTTTGCTGCCGGGTGCCGGGGCGATGGGCGATTGTGGGGGCAGGAGGGGCGCGAGCCGTACCGCCCGGGGCTTTGGCAGGCTTGCGGGCGGGGCGGTGAGCGCCTAGAGGCTTGGACAGGGGTGGTTGGCCTTCCACCACAGTCAGTGTCGCGCGGGGCCCCGCGCTTGATCCTGCCGCTTTCCTCGCCGCCCGGCCGGGCGGTCTTATCTCCGGAGTAGCCATGCCGCCGATTGCCGATATCCTGTTTTTCGTCGCTCTTCTGGCGGCGGCCGGCGCCGTGGCGGGGCTGCTGGCCGGCGTGTTCGGGATTGGCGGGGGCGCGGTGCTGGTGCCGGTCTTCTACCAGGTCTTCGGCTATGCCGGGATCCCGGAAGAGGTGATCATGCATCTGGCCGTTGGCACCTC
The DNA here is from genome assembly GCF_001295785.1 of Rhizobium sp. AAP116. Lineage (NCBI taxonomy): Bacteria > Pseudomonadati > Pseudomonadota > Alphaproteobacteria > Hyphomicrobiales > Rhizobiaceae > Rhizobium > Rhizobium sp. AAP116. Next base: position 16,532 of record NZ_LJIB01000039.1, on the reverse strand, counting down.
GACAGCGCTGATTGTGCCGACCTCGATCCGCTCGTTCCAGGCGCATCGCAAGCGCGGGGCTGTTGATATGGACCTCCTGAAAGGCTGGACGATCGCGGTGCCGCTCGGCGCGCTTCTCGCCACCGTGGTCGCTGCTTACGTCTCGAGCGAAGGTCTTCGCCTGTTCTTCGCCGTCATGGGCCTGGTTCTCGCCGCCCGCATGCTCTTCCTCTCCATCCGCATGCATCTGGGAACCGAACTGCCGGGCCAGCCCTTCCGCTTCCTGACCGGATCGGCGATCGGGCTCTTTTCGGGGCTGATGGGGGTCGGCGGTGGGGTGTTCAACAACACCTTCATGACGCTTTACGGAAGGCCGATCCACCAGGCGGTGGCGACGTCGTCAGGTGTAGGGGTCTTGATCTCGATCCCGGCCTTTTTCGGCTTCATCTACGCTGGCTGGGGCGAGGCCGGCCTGCCGCCGTTTTCGACAGGCTTCGTCAACTGGATCGTCTTTGCGGTGATCTTCCCGATCGCCATGCTGGTCACGCCCTATGGCGCGCAGCTGGCGCACCGGCTCAACAAGCGGCAGCTGGAACTGGGTTTTGCGGTGTTTCTGCTGTTTGTCTCGGCGCGGTTCTTCTGGAGCCTGTACGGGTGAGGGCCATGTGCGTGCCGGCGTTGTCGATGCGTTCCTGGTAAAACAGCAATCCCTTCTTGAGTTTGTCGCAAAGCTGGTCTCTCCTGTCGGCACCGATCAACGGTGACACAATGAGGGAGACCGGCATGGGTTTGTTCAATTTCATCAAGAGTGCGGGCAAGAAGCTCGGCATCGGCGGCGATGACGACGCGCCGGATGCGGAGGCCGTGCAGAAGGAACTCGCCTCGCACGGGCTCGGCACCGATGCCGTCCAGGTCGAGGTTGTCGAGGACAAAGTGGTGCTGAAGGGCACGGTCAAGGATCAGTCGATTTTCGAGAAGGCCGTGGTCGCCGTCGGCAATACGCTCGGCATCTCCTCGGTCGAGGCCGCCGAACTGACGATCGCCGAGACGCCGGACGCAGCCCCGGTCGCCGCCAAGGAGCCGGTCTTCTACACGGTCAAGAAGGGCGACAATCTCTGGAAGATCGCCGAGGCGCACTATGGCAAGGGCAAGGGCGCGAAGAACCCGGTGATTTTTGAGGCCAACCGGCCGATGCTGAGCCATCCCGACAAGATCTATCCGGGGCAGGTGTTGCGGATTCCGGAGTTGGAGGGGTGATGGGGGCGGGCTGCCTCGACGGTGGCCCGCGCATTGTTGCGGCGCTGGTGAGGGTAGGCTTGGAGGGAGGGCGGAAAAAGCCTTTCAAATCAGCGTACTAAGCCGCGAACTACAGCGTTATAGTAGCCCAATTTTGTAGCAAGGCGCAATAGGATCACAGGCTGGACGATACTCCGGGGCAGCTTTGCAATTCTGTAGGACTGTGTGGTGGCGCTGCTAGTTGCCACCACACATGCGAAATCCTTGACGGTTGCGCTTGATTTGAGATGCTACTCAGGGCCACAATGTCTTCAAGAGGCAGTATGAAGCGCTTTTTACTGAAATTGGCAGCCGGTACCCCACATGCAAATTAGCTTCGAACAGCTGTATGAAATTGACGAAATATTCAGTAAAAAAGGGTGGCGAGGATTAAAAAACAATAGAGGGGTGGCAATAGAAGATATTGCTTTCTCACTATTCGAGCGTCTCGAAGACGAGGAGGAGTTCGATCTCGTAAAGGTTCTTCTGGAAAAGTATTTTCTATGTACGCATTACGATGATTATTGCTTTCAGATGGCGCGCAACATAGAAGAAACTTTCTCAGGAGAGAAAATTGTTATAATTCCTGTGAGCGATGCCAAGGGTAAGATCAAAAGCGGTCATGCCATCGGCTATGATCTGACCCGCTTCTTAGAAGATGAAAATTTCTCTGAGATGTTGGTGTTGGAGTCTCTTGATAGTGTGAGTCATCGGATTGCTGAGTTTAGCATCATCGTTGTCGACGACTTTGTGGGCAGCGGATCGCAATTTAGAGCATTCGTTCGAAAGTGTGCGGCGGCTTACGGCCTATCTTACCGGGACGTGTACCTGTATTCGATTGCTATGATGTCCAAGGCACGAACTCGCATAAGCGATTACTGCTACTCAGCTGTGCCTCTTCTAGAGCTTTCTCCTGCGCTTTCTGGCTCCAGTTCGTTTGGATCCGGTTGGGATCCCCTTGCGGTATATGATCGAATTGAAGATCGCGCATCTGTCAGTAAGGGTTATCGTCGCGGTTATCTGAAGTCAGAAGCGCTGGTGACTATGAAAAAGACCCCGAACAACACTCTCCCGATTTTTTGGTGTCGAAATGATAGTGAGGGGGGAACTTGGCCTGCCATTTTCCCGAGAGGATAGCCATGTCAGTATCTTTAGGTGATGCGGTGCTGATTGCCATCGCGCGAGATGGATCGCTCTCTACTGTTGAGGGAATGGGATTTACCGCTTCACAGATTGCGGGAGCGTTGAGGCAGCATCTGAAGGATGGTCTGCTGGTTCGAAGTGGCTCGAAATTTTTGCTGGGCCCTAATGTCGTTCTTCCGAACATCAAGCGTGGACCGAGAAAAATACTACCGCCACTTGCAGAACACATGGTTGAAAAAATGGACGAAAATGCTCAGTATGTGATTGAGCATCGAACGTTCACTCAGATCAGAGACAGAGTTAGACCCCAGCGGTAATGCCGCAGGATTGGCGAGTCGCCAATCTGGATTGGATGGCACTTCAGGCCCATTCAATGGAAATGAATTTTTCACGGAGCGAAAAATGTAATTTCCATTGAAGCGCCTAAAGGCGCACTACCTGAAGGTAATGGTTATTTAGTAACTGGAACGTTCGATGCTCAAATTCCAATTCGCACAAGAATATGTGCAACTGGATCTTTTTAGCGATTTCGGATCTGAGGATCGCTACGAAATAGTTCAGGAATATATCGACGGGATTGCGATTAACAACGCGAAGCCAGTGCTTGACTCACTGCATCTTTCGAAGATTTTGGGCCTCTCGGAGTATTTTCTTCACTCCGTATCAGCGTCTCCGGAGAATTTCTACAGAGAGTATAAAGTTCCGAAGAAAAGCGGCGGGATGCGTATCATCAACGAACCGCTGCCTACTCTTAAGCTAGTTCAGAAATCAATAGTTGATGACTTGCTACGTAACGTAGAGCCGCATAAAGCCGCAAAAGCTTACAGGAAAAATCACACGTTGCGTGGCAATGCGGTGATTCACCGCAAACGCCCTTACATGCTTAAGGTCGATATAAAGGACTTTTTTCCAAATATCGATACTCATTCAATTTATCAGCTTTTCTTTGGGCTGGGTTATACTGCTCAAGTCGCGCGACTACTGACGGGTCTGTGTACTTTGAACAATGGGCTGCCGCAGGGCGCCCCAACTAGTCCACTTCTCTCCAATCTGGTTATGCGCGGATTCGACGCCGCAGTTTTCGGCCACTGCATCGAGAAGGAGATCTTCTACACTCGATACGCTGACGACATGGCCTTCAGCTCTAAAGCGCCTGATTTGCCGAGCCTCCTTCCCTTCCTGAGGCAGGAGCTGAAAAAATGCCGCCTGCAGATCAATGACAAGAAAACGGATTTCGCGGGTAAGGGTGCCCGGAAGTTCGTCACCGGCATTGTCGTGAATGAACGGCTAAACATCTTGAAAGATGAGCGGAGGAAATTACGCCAGGAGATGTACTATATCAGAAGGTTTGGTCTCAATGGGCACCTCCGAAAGACTGACAACGACAGCGCGAATTATATAGATCGCCTGTTAGGTCGATTGAATTTTGCGTACTTCGTAACAAAGGAAGCAAAGTTTCAGGACGACATGCGGTACATTATTCAGCTGAAGCGTGTTGTATAAAAGTCCGATTTCTGAAAGTGCAAAGCTACTTTATTGATTTCTGAAATTCTAAATGACTGCATGAGAGTAAAAACGGGTGCCATAAAGCCTAGCATCCTGCCTTGCGTCTCTACTATAGCGAGGCATTCTAAGTCTTTCGGGTTCGTTTTCACGCGTCGGATCGGCGTTTGTACACACGTCATCTATTTGCGCCAAGAGGTGCGTGAGAGCTGAGGACGATTCTGAGTAGATGCTTCGTGCGGTCCTCAGGGCGTTGAGGCCGGCACTTATGACGTCGTTCGCCGAGGCATAGGTGCCGGCGCTGACGAGGCGATCGATATAGTCGGACTGTTCAGGGGGCAGATCGAAGGCGCTTTTTTCGGTTGGGGCCATACCCTGTCTCCGTGCGAAGCTGAGGGCAGGTTAGCATGTCAGAGCGGGAATTGCAGCCTGTTGGATTGGCTGCTCGCGATGACAAAGGCCCCTCTCAAACCCTCCCCACAAGGGGGAGGGCTTAACCTGGGCGCGCCCTTTGTGGCTCGTGGCCTAGACCACCACCCCCGTCCGGTTGCTCGACATCGTCAGCTTGCGTTCGGCGCGCTCCTGCTGGGGAGAGCGGTTGTAGAGTTCGCGGTAACACTTGGAGAAGTGGGAGGCGGAGACGAAGCCGCAGGCGACGGCGACTTCGACGACGGGCATGGAGGACTGGACGAGCAGGTGGCGGGCGCGGTCGAGGCGGATTTCGAGATAGTAGCGGGCGGGGGAGCGGCCCATCTCTTGTCTGAAGAGGCGCTCGATCTGGCGGCGGGAGAGGCCGGCGTCGTCGGCGATTTCCAGAAGCGACAGCGGTTCTGCGAGATTGGCTTCCATCAGCTCGATGATCTGCAGCACCTTGGAATTCTGCACGCCGAGGCGGGCGCGCAGCGGCAGGCGCTGGCGGTCGTTGGCGGAGCGGACGCGGTCGGTCAGATGCTGTTCGCAGACGCGGTTGACGAGGCCTTCGCCAAAATCCTGGCCGATCAGGTTCAGCATCATGTCGAGCGAGGCGGTGCCGCCTGCACAGGTGTAGAGATTGCCGTCGACTTCGTAGAGGTCGGCATAGACTTCGGCCTGTGGGAAGGTTTCCGAGAAGCCGGGCAGGTTTTCCCAGTGGATGGCGCAGCGCTTGCCATTCAACAGGCCGGCCTGGGCCAGCACATGGGCGCCCGTACAGAGCGAGCCGACCGCGACATTGCGGTTATAGGCCTCGCGCAGCCAGGCATTGACCGACTTGTTGTTGAACTCCTCGACATAGATGCCGGAACAGACAATCGCCATGTTCGGGCGGTTTTCGCCGCCGAGAAAGCGGCGCTCGTCGGCGAGCGAGGAATTCACCTCGATGCCGATGCCCGAGGAGGAATAGACCTTCTGGCCATCGACGGAGGCGAGGCGCCACTCATAGGCGGCATAACCCAGCATGCGATTGGCGATGCGCAGCGTCTCGATGGCGCCGGCAAAGGGCAGAAGGGTGAAATGCGGGACGAGGAAGAAGACGATCGAACGCTTCTTGGTTTGCGGCTGTATCTTGCTCATGATGATGCCCAGTTGTCCTTGCTGCCGTTCCCTTGTTTTGCAGGCATGCTCCGCCTGAATCGATCGGCGCGATTGTCGTTTTACGACATTGTCATCCTATCGCGCGCCGCGCCCGCATCGGCAATTGCTAAAGAACGACATTTTCCGACTTTTTTCAGGCTGCGACGCCGTGAGCCAGGCGCCTGACGCGGCACGGCGGCAGGTAATTGAAAAACCTTGATTTCGCGGATTGGGCTGGGAGGCGGGCACTGCCCCGTTTGCGACGTGATGGGGCGGCTCCGTCGCAAACGGGTTGCCGGAGCGGCGCGAGGCGCCGCCGGGGTCGGCGGCCAGTGTCAGGGCGCGGTGTCGCCGGAAGGCCAGCCGAGGTCCTTGCGCAGGTCGAAGGGCAGGGCTTCGAGGGCGGCCGCGTCAAGACGCCGGCGGCGGTGCTCGGCGAGGGCGCGGGACAGCGTCCGGATGATGGTCGCGAGGCGATCGGCGGCATGGCTTGCGCGCTCGTCGAGCGTTCGGGCGGCGGCGGTCAGGCCGGCGCTGTCAGTGCGCGCGTTGAGCCGCGGGATCGTCCGGGAACTCGGCCGAGGCAAAGGGGTGTCGCAGCAAACCATGGTCATGGTTGTTATCCTCTTGGTGGTGGCCCGTCTTTCGCCTTGTTGGTTGGGCCAGAGCTCTGTTGTGATCGGCTTCGTTCCATCAATCAAACGAATGTTTCTGATGTTTGTCATTCTGAAATCTGATCAATTGGCGATGGCGGGTGAGGCCGATATCATCGCGCAGGGCGGGGCCGAGGATGGCGAGCGCCGCGCGGGTCTGCTCGCGCACGGCATGGCGGCGAGTGTTGCTGAGCAGCGTCTCAAGCTTCTGCTGGACGGTCTGGAAACCTTGCTGTGTCATGCGGCAATCCTCCTGTTGGCGGTCTGTGAGGAGAAGGATGCGCCCGGATTGACATTCAATCAAACGCAATAGTATCGTTCTCAAGTTCAATTTTGTTGAAGGTCAATCCTCATGACTCTCATGCTCCGCCAGCCGCTTCCGCTGCTCGACAACGATGTTCTCCGGACCTTCGTGGCAATCGCCGAGACCGGCAGTTTCACCACCGCCGCCGACCGGGTCTATCGCACGCCTTCGGCCGTCTCGATGCAGATCAAGAAGCTGGAGGAGCAGCTGAATGTGACGCTGTTCCTGCGCGATGCGCGCTCGGTGACGCTGACCGAAAGCGGCGAGGTGCTGCTTCCCTATGCGAGGCGCATGCTGGCGCTGTCGAACGAGGCGGTGGGGCGCTTCCGCATGCCCGAGATGAAGGGGGTCGTCAGGCTCGGCGCACCCGACGATATCGGCGAGCGCTTCATGCCGACGATCCTGCGTCGCTTTGCCGAGCTCTATCCGCTGATCATGGTGGACCTGACGGTCGATACATCGGGTGCGCTTCGGCGCCGGCTTGCCGAGCAGCGGCTGGATCTGACACTGGTCAATTGCGCGCCGGGTCAGGTGGTGCATGAGGGCGAGGTGATCCACCAGGAACAACTGGTCTGGGCGGGTGCCAAATGCGGTACGGCGCATATCCGCGATCCGCTGCCCGTGTCGATCTGGGAGGATGGCTGCTGCTGGCGGGCGGATGCGCTGGCCAGGCTCGACAAGGACAAGCGGCCCTATCGCATCGCCTATCTTTCGGCGCACACGATGGCGCAGCGGGCCGCCGTGATTGCCGATCTCGCGGTGGCGCCGCTTCCGCGCAGTTATCTCACCGACGACATGACGGCGCTGGGTTCCAAGCACGGGCTGCCGGAGCTGGGGTCCTTCGAGGTGCGGTTGCTCACCGGCAAGGAGACGTCGGAGACGATCCAGGCGGTGGCCGACAGCGTGCGTTATGCGTTTTCCGAGATGATCGGGATGGCGGCGTAAGCCTGCGCGATCGGTAAGCGGTTAGGGAATTGGCTTATTAGCGAATGGCGAACAGGATTTGAGTTGATATGACGGATGACAAGCAGCCGGCGCTGCGGCTCGAGGATTTTGCGGGGCAGGCTTACGACAAGCTGCGTTATGGCGATACGGACCGGCAGGGGCATGTCAACAATGCCGTCTTTGCCACCTTCATGGAAACGGGGCGTGTGGAGCTGATCTACAACCCGCAAGATCCGCTGCTCGAGGACGGCTTTTCCTTCGTGCTGGCCAAGCTCGATATTGACTATATCGCCGAGGTTTTGTGGCCGGGTAAGGTCGAGATCGGTACGCGGGTAACGCGTGTCGGGCGGTCGTCGGTCTCCATGCAACAGGCGGTGTTTCAGGCGGCCAAGCTCTGTGCCTCTGCCGAGACGGTGGTGGTGCATTTCGACCAGACGACGCGCAAGTCGCATCCGTTTTCGGAGGCGCAGCGGGCGAAGCTCGAGGGGTGGATGCAGGCGGGGTGAGGTGTCAGGCGATCCCGGCGAGGTGGGCTTTCTCGCCGAGCTGGATCACACTGCGGCTCTTCCACTGGGTGTTTTCCGCGAGATGGGTGATGCTGCCTGAGGGGACGGGGAAACTGACCCGGCCGAGGCATTCGATCGGCATACCGATCCACCAGGCGATGACGAAGGTCAGTGCGAAGCCGTGGGTAACGATGACAAGGGCGTCGGCTGGATCGGCCATCAGCGCATCCATGGCGCCGTAGATGCGGGTGCCGGTCTGGCGGCGGGTTTCGGCCCCCTCGATGCCGCCGGTGTCGTCGAGGCCGCCATCATCGGGCACCGGCAGGCGGCGCGTGTCGAGCCAGGCCTGGGGCTTTCCTTCCGCGACACCGTAGCTCATTTCGCGCAGGCCGGGCGTCAGGCGGGGCGTGAGGGAGAGGTGTCTGCCGATGATTTCGGCGGTCTCGCTGCAGCGCAGGAGGTCGGAGGAGACGAGGGCCGGGGTGTCTTCGGCGCAGAGTTCGGTGATGCGGGCGGCGATCGCGTCTGCCTGACGGCGGCCGAGATCGGTGAGCGCGGTATCATACCAGCCGCCGACGCGGCCTTCGACATGATGGACCGATTGCGGATGGGTGACGACGTAAAGGGTCTTCATGCGGGGCCTCGCTTTCGATGCGCGCCCCCGCAATTGGAGGCCTGGATCAGGTCTGCTTTTCGTAGAGAGCCTGGCTCTCCGTCAAGACCTCGTCGAGGCGTCTGCCCGCTTCAAAGTGGGCGAGGTGGTCGGGGAAGGTCACACCTTCGGGCACGTTGGGGCAGATTTCGGGCAGGCCGAGCCGTGTCTCGACCGGGATGACGCCGGCCCAGACGCGGGCATCGACATCGGCTGGGTCGTCGGAGACGCCGCCTGAGCGGACCTTTGCCGAGGCCTCCTCGATGCGCATGCCGACGACCATGGTGCCCTTGGCTTCCTGCGGGTCGTTTTCGCGCAACACGTCGGTGCGGCCGGGATAGAAGCGGTCGACGACGGCTTTGAGCGCGTCCGCCTTTTCCTCCGGGTCGTCGATGATATGGGCCGTGCCGAAGCACATGGCGGAGCGGTAATTGGCCGAATGGTGGAAGCCGGAGCGGGCGAGCACGAGGCCGTCGAGATGGGCAACGGTCAGGCAAACGGGGATGCCGGACTTCTGGCTCTTCAGCATGCGGCTCGCGGACGAACCGTGCCAGAACAGCCAGTCGCCGTCGCGCCAGTGGATGGTCGGCGTGCAATAGGGCTGGCCGTCAATGACATAGGCGACGTGACAGAGCAGGGCCGCATCGAGCACGGCATAGACGGCGTCGCGGTCGTAAGCCGCGCGCTCATGCAGGCGTTTTGCCCGGTTGCGCGGGGTAACGGGGAAGGATTGTGGCTCGGGTTTCTCGTTCATGCTTGCCTCCTGACGGCTGATGCGGCAGGGATAGTCTGATAGATTGGTCCAAAGAAGATCCATAATGGCTAAAAATATCCGAACCAATTCCGACTGGTCTGCGAGCACGCCGATGCTGCCGGCGCAGGGGCCGCGGCGGCTGGCGCTCTATCGTTCGCTGCGCGGGCTGATCGAGAGCGGGCAGATGAAGCCCGGTGACAAGCTGCCGACGACGCGGGATATCGCCAAACGGTTTGGCGTGTCGCGTGGGGCGGCCGTTGCAGCCTATGAGATGTTGGTGGCCGACGGATTTGCCGAAGCGCGGGTGGGGGCGGGGACCTATGTGGCCGAGGCCGTGCCACTGTTGCAGGCCGTGCCCGAGCCGCGGGTGATCGAGGTCCAAGAGGTGGCAGCGCCGCTGCCCGGCGCACTCGGTTGTTCGACGGCGGACGAGACGACGCTTCGCATCTTCCGCATGCTGATGAACCGGCATCTCACGCAGCCCTCGGCGCGTCATTTTCATTATAACGATCCGGCGGGAAGTCATGCGCTGCGGGTGGAAGTTGCTGCTTACCTCAAGGCGGCGCGCGGGGTGGTCTGCGAGCCTGATCAGGTGATCATGACGGCGGGCACGCAGCAGGGGCTGGATCTCGCGGTCAGGGCGCTGCTCAAACCCGGCGATCCGGTCTGGATCGAGGACCCCTGTTATGCAGCGGCGCGCGAATTGTTTGACGGCACGGGGATTGCCGTGACGCCGGCGCCTGTCGATGGCGAAGGGATCGATGTGGCCTCAGGGATTGCGGCGCGGCCGGATGCCAAGGCCGTCTATGTGACGCCGTCGCATCAGTATCCGCTGGGTGTGACGCTTTCCATGGCCAGGCGGCTTGCCCTGATCGACTGGGCGCGGGCCACGGGAGCCTATATCATCGAGGATGATTACGACAGCGAGTTCCGCTTTGCCGGCCCGCCCTTGAGCGCGCTTCAGGGCATCGATGGCGAGGGGCGGGTGATCTATTTGGGCACGTTTTCGAAGACGCTGCTGCCCGGTTTTCGCTTCGGCTATCTCGTGGTTCCCCGGCATTTACGTGAGCGAGTGCTGGCAATTCGCCGGCTAACGGATCGCTTTCCGTCGACGCTGGCCGAGGATGCGCTGACGGAATTCCTGCGCGACGGGCATTTTTCGGCGCATATCAAGCGGGCGCGCAAGCGGGTGAAGGCGGCGCGGGATGCGCTCATCGAGGCGCTCCGCTGCGATCGGCTCGCGGTGACCGTCCCGGAACAGGGTTTGCATCTGGTGGCAGAGCTCGACGGGGCGGAAGACGATGTGGCGCTGGCGGCTGAGGCGCGGGCCGTTGGTTTCGGCGTCAAGGCGCTGTCGCCGCTTTATCATGGCGAGACGAAACGGCGCGGACTGGTGATCGGCTTTTCCGGCTTTGCGCCTGACGTGCTGGCGCAGGCGGCCCGGCGTTTCGTGTCAGGCCTTCAAGGCTCGCCGATGCGCGACGCCGTCGACCCAGATCGTCAGCATCTGAGATAAGAGCTGCTGCGGCGGCGCAGGGTTTGGCCGCGACTGCTTTAGCCCTTCCGACATTTCGAAGACGATGACCTCATGGAACAGCGCCTGGGCACCCCGGGCGTAAAGGCGTGCTTCGTCTGATGGGAGAGCGGGATAGGCGCGGGTGAAGAGGGCAGCAACCTGGTCTTCCACCTCGAAGCAGAGGCGCATGAAGGTCTCGGTATAGGGGCCGGTGACGATGGCCGCCTGGCTGAGATAGAGCCCGGCAAAGGCCGGCTCGCGGCAGAAATAGGTGAGCCAGGGGCTGAGCAAAGCGCCAATCTGGGTGTCGAGCATTGCTTCTGGATCGATACCGACGCCCTTGCGGCCGGCTTCGGCCAGCTGCTCGATCTCGGTCAGGCCGAGGGCCGCCAGGAGATTGGTCTTGTCGCCGAAATGGGCAAAGACGCTGGATTTCGCGACTTTGGCGGCATTGGCGATCTGGTCGATGCTGGTCTGCTCGTAACCCTGACGGGAAAAGAGGTCTCGCGCGGCGGCCAGAATATGGTCCCTGGTCTGACGGCTGCGGGTTTGGCGAAGCTTCATGCGCGATTCCTTTTGGTCGAGCCTACGCCAAATATATGTTGACCACGGTCAATTTCACCTTCATAAAATGACCACGGTCAAAAATACGAGTATTCCTCATGTCCTTCCTGTCGCGCGATGCACAGCCCTCCCGGCTTCTTGTTCTCAATGGCAATCCGGCCAGGGATGCCCTGTGCGGCGCCATGGCGGAAAAGATCGCCGACGAGGCGCGGCGGCGCGGCCAGACGGTTCGGCTGGTGCACCTTGAGGATCTCGATTTCGACGCCAATCTTCGCCAAGGCTACCGCGCGCGCATGGAATGGGAACCGGATCTTCAGGCCTTTGCCGATAGCCTGACCTGGTGCGACCGGCTGGTGATCGTGCATCCACTCTGGTGGGGATCGGCGCCGGCGCAGTTGAAGGGCCTGCTAGACCGTGTCCTAATGCCCGGTTTCGGCTTTCAATACATCGAGGGCAAGGCCTTCCCGAAGCCGCTGCTCGCTGGCCGCAAGGCCCGCGTCGTCATCACCTCGGATACGCCGACCTTCTTTCTCAAATGGTTTTACGGCAATGGCTGGGTGAAGGTGCTGAGACGCCAGATCCTCGGCTTCTGTGGCTTCAAGGATCTGAAGGTGAAGTATTTCAGCCCCGTGCGTGGGGCAAAGCCCGAGGCCTTGGCGAAGATGGTGGAGGACGCGGCGGGGATTTTGGGGTGAGGGGAAGGGTCGATTTGGGGCCGGGAGGGGACGGGTGGGTTCTCGGAATGAGATGAGTTAAGCTGACATTCTGCTCAGCGTTTTGTGCAACAAAACTAGGCGCGACGGCCGGAATGAAAGCGCATAGCGGTAAACATTTCCGCAAGGGGGCCTAGAGCAGGCCGCCCGGTTCTGAAGGCCCGGAAGAAATAGCGGCCATAGATTGCGTGCAATCTCCATGGCCGCGTGCGACCTCATTGTCGCCGTTCGGATTGTTACCTTCGCCGTCCGAAACTTGCCATTGGTTCGGTGCCGCCAAATGGTAGATCTGTAGCCAATGCGGATGGTTGGGTTTCTATGGTTGGCCTCCCTGGCGACCGCCTTTGAGTGTTCGTTCCACCGAGCCCATGCGTTAGTCTCTTAGGCTAGAGGGCGCGATCCTTCCGTCGAACTGTCTCTGCGGCTTGCCAGCCAATTCGGGCGCTTGGGGCATCAACTGCCGAGCATTTGACCGGCATGTTACTGCGTTCGCGCTCAACCGCATCTTTGAAACGCTTACCCTTGTCCGCCCGAAAGCGCTTGCCGGTACTGGTAGTGAAAGTGATCCGATCCAGGCGCAAATGCCGAAAGTCCTGGGCGGTCTCGCACCAGATTGTCACGAGCCAAGCATTCTCGAACAACGTTAACCCCAAGGGTCGCGCTTCTCTCGTCGACGGACGACCTTCAGAGTTCCGGTATCCGACAGTCAGTATCTCCTTGCTGGCAATCGCACGCCGCAGTGTGGCGAAGGTCGACGAGTTGCCATCACTGTTCATCTGTCGGGAAGGACCTGCCTCCAGCGCGGGTTCAATCATGTTGTCCTTTTGCGCATCGCCAAGCACCGAGGAAATCTTGGCCGCCGCACGCTCCGCCGCCCTGTCGAGGACCGGCCCAGCGCGTTCGGAGACGAGTTTCAGCCCCAGAATGAGAGCGTCCAGTTCGTCGGACTCGAACCGCAGCGAAGGCAGAAAGTAACCCTTCTCCATGACATACCCCAGGCCGCCCTCGCCGCGGATCGGAGCGCCCATCGCCTGCAGGTCTGCGATGTCGCGATAGATGGACCTGACAGAGACGCGCAGGTCGGCCGCCAGTGATGCCGCAGTAACAGGCGTGGAGCGCAGCCGCATGAAATCAAGCAGTCGGAACAAGCGAAATAAGCGCACCAGAAGGCCCCTGACAAAAACTGTCGCAGCCTAGCAGCAATGTCCGGCCATCGAAACTGAAATGGGAAAGACAAATGAAACTTTGGAACTTTGGCGCGGTCGCCCTGCTGACCGCAACACTTGCAACCCAAATCCACGCGGAGGAAGACATGGACCAGACGGCAATTCTCGAAACCATCTCAGCTATGACCACAGCCTTTGCAGCGGGCAACATCGATGGGGTTATGGCGACCTATGAACCTTCGGCCGTCGTGATCGCCCAACCGGGCCAGCCTGTCGCCGGCGATGCCGCCCTTCGCGCCATGTTCGCCGAATTCGTCGCAAGCGGCGTGAACTTTGCGTACGGCGCGCATGAGGTTGTCGTCGCAGGCGACACTGGTCTCCACCTGATGTCCTGCACCGCGCCTGGGCCGGACGGTCCGATGACATCGCTTTCGGTCGCCGTGCTGCACCGGCAGCCGGATGGAAGCTGGAAGATCGTGATTGACCATCCGTTCGGTGACGCCGTGATGGATCAGGAATAGAAAACAACGGGCTTCATGAAAAAAAAGACCGAAGGACCGGCGCTTGCGCCGGTCCAGAGAGAATTGGATTTGGGCGGCGACCGGTCGTGGCCCACGGGGAGACGCAGTGGGCGGATTGGCGTCCACCGGGACGACAACCGCCTTCAGGACGAGTGCTCGATAAGCTGACTTTGACCACCGGCTCGCTGCCAACCACGATCTACCGCGCAGGGTCGGGCCTATGATTGCGGCGCTTGATACCCTCCTCACTCACCGCATCGAGTATCCGCCTGCACTCAAGACGCCCTCAGGGTGGAAATTGCGCCGAAAAGCTGGCGATGCCTAAGTACGGCGGCTTGAATATATGCTGTTTGCAACGTAAATCCAGAAGCTGCGAGTCCCCTTTCCGCCCGGTTTACGCCTTGCGGCTGGTGGGGTGGACCGTCAGCTTTTGGAAGACCGAAAAGTCGGCTCGAACAGCCAAATGGAAGGCGCGAAGGCAACGAGACTTCCCCGCGGAGAATGGCCGCTTTCAGTGACGGCAAGCAACTGTGCTTGCGGCAGGATTGAAGGCGCAAAGCTGCCTCTCAAAACAGGAACGCACCCACCCTCCTACTCCCGCGACCGCCGCCGTCTTCGCCCGCCACCCTCGCCATCGCCCTCCGACAACACCTTCCGCTCCGGCAGCGTCACGACGCTTGCGAGCTTCGGGAACGGGTCGACCTTGTTCGGCAGCGCCATGGCGTCGATGAAGAGTTGCTGGAAATGCGGCTCCAGCGCCGTTTCGATCTTTTCGATGCGGGTGACGGTTTCCTCGATTTCGCGGCGGTAGTCGCGGTTGAGGAGGGCCATCAGGGCGCCTGTGCCGGCGGCGTTGCCGACGGCCTTGACTTCATCGAGCTCGCAATCGGGGATGAGGCCCAGCACCATCGCGTATTTCGGATCGATGAAGGAGCCGAAGGCGCCGGCGAAGCGGATGGTGTCGACGGTTTCGACTTCGAGCTTTTCCATCAGGAGCTTGATGCCGGCATAAAGGGCTGCCTTGGCGAGCTGGATGGCGCGCACATCGTTCTGGGTGACGGTGATCTTCTGGGCGCCGTCATGCAGCAGGTAAGAGAAGGTGCGGCCGTTTTCGAGAATTCTATGGCTTTTCGCAGCCATGCCACCGTCGACGACGCCATCGGTGGAGATGACGCCGGAGAGATACATTTCGGCGACGACTTCGATGATCGCCGAGCCGCAGATGCCGGTGATGCCGGTCTTTTCCGCGGCCTCGGCAAAACCCTCTTCATCGGACCACTGCTCGACACCGATGACCTTGAAGCGGGGTTCCAGCGTTTCCGGATCGATGCGGACGCGCTCGATGGCGCCGGGGGCGGCGCGCTGGCCGCAGGAGATTTCAGCACCTTCGAAGGCGGGGCCCGTGGGGGAGGAGGCTGCTACCGTGCGTTCGCGGTTACCAAGGACGATCTCGGCATTGGTGCCGACATCGACGAGCAGCATCATCTTGTCCTGACGATGCGGGCCTTCCGAGAGCGTGGCACCGGCGGCATCCGCGCCGACATGGCCGGCGATGCAGGGGAGGCAATAGACGCGGGCCCCATGATTGATGGCAAGATCGATCTCGCGCGACCAGGTGTGCACGGCGCCGGAGACGGCGAGCGCAAAGGGCGCCTGGCCGAGCTCCGTCGGGTCGATGCCGAGGAAGAGGTGGTGCATGATCGGGTTGGCGACGAAGACAGCATCGAGGATGTCGTTGGGGTCGACGCCAGCTTCCGCGCAGACCTTGACGGTGAGATCGTTGATCGCCTGACGCACGGCCTTGGTCATCGCCTCGCGCCCGTCAGGGTTCATCATCACATAGGAGACGCGGCTCATCAGATCCTCGCCGAAGCGGATCTGCGGGTTCGACGTGCCGGAGGAGGCGATGACGCGGCCTGACAGAAGCGAGACGAGATGCATGGCGATCGTCGTCGAGCCGATGTCGCAGGCGATGCCATAGGCCTCGTTGTGCAGCCCCGGCCAGAGCGCGATCATGTTGGGGCGCGAGGTGTCGAGGTCGCGGTGGATGGCGGCGGTGACGCCCCAATTGCCCTTGCGCAAGGTCTTCTGGACATCCGGCAGGAGATGCTGCGCAACGAGGATGTCGTTGAAACCCCAGTCCTTTTCCAGCATCAGGTTCAGGCGGTCGAGATCGCCAAGCGGCTTATGCATGTCGGGTTCGTCAACCTCGACATAACACAGCTGGATGGCCGGATTGCGCGGGAAGGTGCGGTCGGTCGCGGCCTTGCGGATGACCTGGGCATTGACGACCGTATCCGGCGGCACGTCGACGACGAGATCGCCGTGGATGGTGGCCGAGCAGGAGAGGCGGCGGCCTTCCGGGATGGTGCGGACCTCGGCGTAACGCTTTTCCTTTGGCCCGACCGGCGAGATATGGTCGTTCGACGAGGTGATGCCGTGTTTGGCGAACTGGCCTTCCTGGACCTCGATCTGGCAACGCCCGCAGGTGGCGCGACCGCCGCAAACGCTCTCCACGTAGACGCCAAGCGTGCGCGCTGCTTCGAGCACTGTGGTGCCGATGGGGAAACGGCCACGCTTGCCGGAGGGCATGAAGAGGACGAGGGGATCGGTTGCGTCGGTCATTCTGGTCTTTCGGTTTCGAGGGACGTCTCCCTCATCTGTTGTGCGGAGGTTTTACCCCCCTGTCACTGCGTGACATCTCCCCCACATGGGGGGAGAGTGGTGCTTCGATCACTCCGTCGGTGCGCCACCGCCCACACGCGCGGCACGGCCGCCGCGGCGGCC
>NZ_LJIB01000038.1:0-9151 GCF_001295785.1 Rhizobium sp. AAP116 | reverse complement strand
GGCGAGGGTCCCGGTCGGAATGGTGCACCATCCGGCGGGAACCTCCCGGGCCACCGGCCAGGCTGAAGCGCCACCTCACGGTGATGCCGCAGCCGGACCCGCGCCCGGTCAATCTTCGGTCCTCGGGTCAAGCCCGAGGATGACGAGGACCGTCGCCGCCTTGCCAGAGAGACGCATGCAGCGGGAATAGACGCCGAACGAGGCGCCAGAAGGAGCCACATAAAACTACTTAGACAGGTTGCTTCTGGCGCCTCGTCCGAGACAAGCATGACCGATCCGGAGGGAGGTGATCCCGACCGGCGGCGAAGCTTGGGGTTTTTGACAGCAATAGATTTCCCCTCACCCTGAGGCGCCCGACCTTGTCGGGCCTCGAAGGGCCAGGCCACCACCTCAGCATGCGCCCGAGCTGAAGCCGCCGCGCCCGCCTCTCCCCCCTTGTGGGAGAGGTTGCAAAATCGAAGGCTTAGGTGAGCGCAAGCCACCTAAACTTCAGATTTTGCTGGTGAGGGGATCGGTGCTGCGGGCACGACGAACGGACCCCCTCTCTTGCGATTTCAGATGTTTAGGCGGCTTTCGCTCGCCTAATTCATCGAAATCGCTTTCTCCCCCACCAAGGGGGAGATGAGACTCCCACAACGGGGAGAGGACATTCACTGCTCTCCAAGCTTCATGCTGGGATCGTAATCCTTGCCATGCACCGTCTTCACCACGGCCTGGCCGCAATACAGCTTGTTCTCGGCAGCATTGAATGTGTGGCTTGGCGAGCCGTGCAGTTCCCAGCCCTTGTTCAGCGCGTCGGTGACGCGGTGGCAGAAGCTCGAATCATCCGGGCCGGTGAGAAAACGATAGACTTTCATGGCTTGTCCTTTCTGGCAGTGATCAGGGCGAGCTTGGCGAGAAGGCGGGCGGCCTCCTCGGCATGCAGTCGTTCGATCATTCGCCCATCGATGTTGATAACGTTGAGGCCCGCATGGGCCGGGTCGGAAAAGGCGTCGGCCACGAGCCGCGCCTCGGCAATCGCGGCTTCCGAGGGGCCGAAATGGCGATTGGCGGGTTCGATCTGCGCCGGATGGATCAGCATCTTGCCGTCGAAGCCCATGGCCCTGCCCTGGGCGCATTCGGCGGAGAAGGCCTCGAGGTCGCGAAAATCGTTCGACACGCTGTCGATGACGTCGAGCCCATAGGCGCGGGCGGCAAGTAAGACCTGCATCAGATAGGGCACCAGATAGGTGCGTCCGGGCGCTGCCGGAATGCCGGTCGCCTTGCGCAGATCGTTCAGCCCAACCACGAAGGCGTCGAGCCGGCTGTCGCTGGTGCGCCCCGAAGAGGCAATCGCTGCCGCGTTGAGCACACCGCGCGGCGTTTCGATCATGGCCCAAATCCTGAGACCTTCCGCCGCATCCTGCTCGCCGATCAGGTCCGCCACGTCCTGCACCGTGACCGGTTCCTCGACCTTAGGCAGCAGCACGGCGTCGGGCAGGCACTGCAAGACGAGCCTCATGTCTTCGCGGAAATGCGGTGTGTCGGAGGCATTGATCCTGACGATGCGCTCGCGATGGCCGAGATCGGAATTTTCCAGGAACTCCAGAAGCTTGTGCCGGGCGTCGGCCTTCCGGTCTTCGGCCACGGAATCCTCAAGATCGAAGATGACGGTATCGCAATCAAGGCCCGTCACCTTCTCCAGGGCGCGGTCGTTGATCGCGGGCACCGTCAGCACGGATCGGCGCAGGCGGGACGGGTGGTGGAAGCGAAAGGAGGAGGCCTCTGATGTCATGGCCGAGTTCTGGCAAGCTTTGCCCGCCCACGCAAGATGACAATTGGGTGAAAGGCCCTTGCAAAGCCTTGGGATAAGGACCACCTTGGTAACTGCGAAAGGACAAGATCATGCAGAACATCCGCTCCGCCGCCTATGCCCTTGTTGGCCTCGCTTTTGTCGGCCTTGCCGCCGCCTTTGCGGTGTCGCTCACTCTGGTGATTGGCGCACTCCTGACCGTGACGCTCGGCGCCCGCATGCTGATGGGCAAGACGAAGCGCGCTCCGGCCTATGTGAAAGCCAAGCGTCGCGATGACGTGCGCGTCTGGAACGACGGCAAGGGTACGATCATCGATCTTTGATCTGGCCGAAGGTCGCTCCATCATCTCACCTGTCCATCGGGTGAGATGTGGCTATCGCTTGGAAAACGGCGATAGAGCCTCCTCAAGATTCTCCTTCAAATTTCTGCGGTTTTGCTCTATGGGCGAGGCATCAAACGCGCATTAGCCAGATCGAAGGCAGACTGATGGACAAGTTCGTAAAGCTCACCGGTGTCGCGGCACCGCTTCCGGTCGTCAATGTCGACACGGACATGATCATCCCCAAGGATTACCTGAAGACCATCAAGCGCACCGGTCTCGGCACCGGCCTGTTCGCCGAAGCGCGCTACAAGGAAGACGGTTCGGAGAACGCGGATTTCGTTCTCAACAAGCAAGCCTATCGCAACGCGCAGATCCTCGTTGCCGGCGATAACTTTGGTTGCGGTTCCTCGCGTGAGCATGCCCCGTGGGCGCTTCTCGACTTCGGCATCCGTTGCGTGATCTCCACGTCCTTCGCCGACATCTTCTACAACAACTGTTTCAAGAACGGCATTCTGCCGATCGTCGTCAGCCAGTCCGATCTGGACAAGCTGATGGATGATGCCTCGCGCGGTTCCAACGCCGTGCTGACCGTCGACCTGGAAGCCCAGGAGATCACGGGTCCGGATGGCGGCAAGATCGCCTTCGAGATCGACGCGTTCAAGCGCCACTGCCTGCTGAATGGCCTCGACGATATCGGCCTGACACTTGAGAAGGCAACGAGCATCTCGACCTTCGAGCAGTCCAACGCCGCCCAGCGCCCCTGGGCGTGAGCGTCGCTCAAGCGCTGAATTGATGAAGCCGGGCTCGCGCCCGGCTTTTTCTTTGGCCTTAGAGGAAACGGGCCCGCCAGGCTTCGAGCGCTGCGAGCGATACGCCGATCCCGCCACAGACTTCGATGAGCGGTGCCTTGAATTGCTGCAGCCGCTCGGCATGCACATCGGCGACGGCCAGTGCCGCACCGCAGGCAGGCTCGACAAGGATCCGCTGGGCATCGGCGAATTTCAGGCAGGCGGCGACAGCCTCGCCGTCGGTCACCGTGACGCTTTCGATCGGATGGGTTTCGAGAAGATCGAAGACATGTTGTGCGACCTGGCGCGCGCCGAGCGAATTGGCAATCGAGGTAATGGCCGGCAGCGTCACACGTTCCCCGGCGAGAACGGCAGCGTTCAGGGAAGCGGCACCTTCCGTCTCGACCGCAATGACGGGGATGTCGCGCAGCCCGTTGCGCCGCAGCCCTTCGACGATGCCTGCGAGCAGCCCCCCACCGCCGACGCTCGTCACCACGCAATCGAATTCCGCACCTGATTTGACCACTTCGTCGATGAGCGTTGCGTGGCCTTCCCACAGCAGCGGATGATCATAAGGATGGACGTAGGCGGCCTTGCGTGCCGCCGCGAGCGCCACCGCATGGGCGTTCGCCTCGTCGAAGACGGACCCGTGGACCATGACCTTGGCACCTGTCGCGGCAATTCGCGTGCGAACCTCGGCGGACGTGGTTTCCGGCACGACGATCGTCACTGGCACTCCGAGCGCCTTGCCGGCAACGGCGGCGGCAATGCCTGCATTGCCGCCAGAGGCGCAGAAGATTTCCTTCGCCCCCTTGGCGACCTCGTGCTGGCAGAGCAGTCCCACCCCACGCAGCTTGAAGCTGCCGGAAGGCTGCAAGGCATCAAGCTTCAGCCAGAGAGGCAAGCCGCACGCGCTGTAGTCGGCGGCCGCGCGCAGCAGTGGCGTCTCGATATGAAGGGGAGAAAGCGGCATGGGGCACTCGGGGATGCTGGAGGGATGCAGATCTTTTGGACCTCGGAAACAACCGGGTCAACCGGAAAGCCCCTGCTTGGAATGGCCGGAACCGTACCGTTTCCGCCCTATCTCGCTTGAAATGACCCTGACCCGCGCGTAAGACACCGCGACTTCTTTTTCGAGTGGAGGGTTTCCATGACGGCTCGCAATCTTCTCCTGTTGCCCGGTGACGGCATCGGCCCCGAGGCCATGGCCGAAGTCCGCAAGATCATCGCCTATATGAACGAGGCGCAGGGCGCCGGCTTCGTCACCGACGAAGGTCTGGTTGGCGGTTGCGCCTACGACGCGCATGGAGCAGCGATCTCGGAAGAAGACATGGCCAAGGCGCTTGCCGCCGACGCCGTTCTCTTCGGTGCCGTCGGCGGTCCGAAGTGGGATGATGTGCCCTATGACGTGCGCCCGGAAGCCGGCCTCTTGCGCCTGCGCAAGGATCTCGAGCTGTTCGCCAATCTGCGTCCGGCGATCTGCTATCCGGCGCTCGCCAATGCCTCGTCGCTGAAGCCGGAGCTGGTCGAGGGTCTCGACATCCTGATCGTTCGCGAACTGACCGGTGGCGTCTATTTCGGCGAGCCGAAGACCATTACCGATCTCGGCAATGGCCAGAAGCGTGCCGTGGATACGCAGGTCTATGACACCTACGAGATCGAGCGTATCTCCGCCGTCGCCTTCGAACTGGCCCGCACCCGCAACAATGCCGTTTGCTCGATGGAAAAGCGCAACGTCATGAAGTCGGGCGTGTTGTGGAACCAGGTCGTGACGGCGACGCACAAGGAGAAGTTCTCCGACGTCAAGCTCGACCACATGCTGGCCGATGCCGGCGGCATGCAGCTTGTGCGTGCGCCGAAGCAGTTCGACGTCATCGTCACCGACAACCTGTTCGGCGACATGCTTTCCGACGTGGCCGCCATGCTGACCGGTTCGCTGGGCATGCTGCCGTCCGCTTCGCTCGGCGCTCCGGACGCCAAGACCGGCAAGCGCAAGGCGCTTTACGAGCCCGTTCACGGCTCGGCACCGGACATCGCCGGCAAGGGCATCGCCAACCCGATCGCGATGATCGCCTCGTTTGCCATGTGCCTGCGCTACTCGTTCAACATGGTCACGGAAGCCGATCGCCTTGAGAAGGCAATTGCCAATGTGCTGGACAAGGGCATCCGCACCGGTGACATCATGGCCGACGGTTGCCGCCAGGTCGGCACTGTTGAGATGGGTGATGCGATCCTTGAGGAGTTCAAGGCGCTTTCCGCCTGAATTAACTTCTGAGTTCTGATCCGACGGCGCGGGGCAACCCGCGCCGTTTTGCGTTTCCCTGTCGCCGCGCCCAGCTCGGCCCTCTTTCTCTCACTTCACCGTGATCATCCCTGTTCGACAGAAGGTCGCACCCAATGCGGAAATCCGATGTCGTACGCGGCCCGTATTAGTGGTCAGACAAGCAGATGAGAGTGATGCAACCACCGCCCTGTTCGACATTGTTGGAACCTGACCGAGACTGAACCGTTCAGCAAACAATGCCGGCAAATAGGCCTGCGAGAGGCCAGCGGTCCCGAGAGACCATGGAGATGTTCGATGAAAGCCACATCCGCTGACAGACACATCATAAAGTATGCCATGTCACAGCCCTACCTGGAGCGCGAGGAAGAGCTCGACCTCGCGATCCGCTGGAAGGAAAATGACGATCAGGGAGCGCGAAACCGCATCGCCCAGGCGCATATGCGTCTGGTCATTGCCATGGCTTCCAAGTTCCGTGGTTTCGGTCTGCCGCTTAACGATCTGATCCAGGAAGGCTATATCGGCCTTCTCGAAGCGGCTGCCCGCTTCGACCCAGGTCGCGAAGTGCGCTTCTCGACCTATGCCGGCTGGTGGATCCGGGCCTCGATGCAGGACTATATCCTGCGCAACTGGTCGATCGTCCGCGGTGGCACCAGCTCCAGTCAGAAAGCGCTGTTCTTCAACCTGCGTCGCCTGCGCGCCAAGCTCGCTCAGGGCGACAATCGCCTCTCCGACCAGGCGATACACCAGGAAATCGCTTCGGCGCTCGGCGTCAGCCTCGCCGACGTTCAGTCGATGGATGCACGCCTCTCCGGCAACGATGCTTCTCTGCAGACCCCTGTAGCTGGTCGCAATGGCGAAGGTACCGAACAGCTCGAGATGCTGGAGAGCAATGAGGCGCTGCCGGACGAGCAGGTGACGTCCATCATCGATGGCGAACGCTGGAATGGCTGGCTGAAGGATGCAATGAACCGCCTCAACGAGCGTGAAAGCCGGATCATCAAGGCGCGGCGCCTCACGGAAGATGGCGCAACGCTGGAAGAACTCGGCGCCGAGCTCGGGATTTCCAAGGAACGTGTCCGCCAGATCGAAACGCGGGCCTTGGAAAAACTGAAAGTCGCCCTCACGGATAAGGCGCCGAGT
Organism: Rhizobium sp. AAP116; assembly: GCF_001295785.1. Lineage (NCBI taxonomy): Bacteria > Pseudomonadati > Pseudomonadota > Alphaproteobacteria > Hyphomicrobiales > Rhizobiaceae > Rhizobium > Rhizobium sp. AAP116. The sequence continues at coordinate 2,824 of NZ_LJIB01000038.1, read as the reverse complement.
GCAGCTCGCCTTGAAATGGCAATGTGAGCGGCAATCACAGATCACAATGAAAAAGCCGGCGGAGATGCCGGCTTTTTCATGCGAACTTCAATGCCTGACGGGCCTTATCAAGGAAGAGGCGCTGGGCGCGCCCTATCTCAGAATGACAGCGTTTGAAGAAAGTATGCCGCGGGTTTCATCACCAGCAGTTTGATTGACGCACAAGGTCGCCCGGGTGGCGACTTCGACTGCATACCCCCTCTGACGGGCGGCAAGGGCGGTCTTTGCGACACAATATCGGAAATCCAGCCCGACAATTCGAAGCTTACCCACGTCGAGCCTTTCCAGAAGCTCGTCCAGCTCGCCCGTCTCGAATGCGTCCTGAACTCTCTTGACAAGGACGTGTTCGGCAAGCCCTTCAAAGGGCTTCGCGATCTGGGTTCCGGGCGTTCCCTCAATTGCTTGGCCTCTCATCGTCAGTCGCGCGATGATCTTTGTCGAAGGGATCGACCACTCCTGACGCACCGCGATGATCGGCAGATTTTCGGCCTTCGCCTTCGCCACTTCGGCGAGGATGGCTGACATCGCATCCGCCTTTGCTGCGTCCTCATAGGGACCTTCGTCCCAGAACACGGACTGCAGATCGATCAGGAGCAGGGCCGTCCCGGGACGGCTGCCAATGGGCTCGCCGCGACTGACGGCACCGATCTGTCTGACGCCGTTCGCAAGCCAAACAAGCCCGGAAAGGGCGGCTATGGTGAGAATCTGGCCTATCACTTCGCTTGCTCCTCCCCCTCGACCTTCAGCTTCTCAAGCAGCATCCTCACCACCTGAAGTGCCGTCTCGATATCACTCGCATCAATCTCGGCGCCGAGCTGTTCCACCAGCCGTTTTTCACGCATCACGACCTCTTCGATCAGGCTCTGGCCCTTGGGGGTAAGCGCAATCATCGTGGATCGCTTGTGACGCGGGTTGGTGCGGCCGACTGTGAGGCCTGCCGCAAGCGTTTCGTTGACCATCAGCTGGACATACTGTCGTTTGATCTCAAGCTTTATCGCGATTTCGGGTACGCTGGCGCTCCCATGGGCGTGAAGGATCTCAAGTACTGCCCGCATGCGAACGGTCAGCCCGGTGCCGTCCAACCCTCTCTCGACATGCGCCTCCGCGGCCTGCATGAGCGGACGCGACAACCAGATGAGGCGATAAAGCTGTTCAGATTTTCTCATGACAACTACAATGTCATAATGACATTCATGTTGTCAATTCCGGGAGCCATCAAACTGATAGGCGAGCTTGTTCCCGCACGCAGGCTTTCACCAACGTAGCATATGGCATTCGCCGCCTTCAGATATCCGCAGTCTTCCCGTGGATTCGTCTGGGAGGGCCAGGGCGCGACCTTGTCACTCCGAGATGATCTTGACGCGCATGCCTGGGGTGACCGTCGAGGTCGGGCCGAGCGCGTTGATCAGCCGGAAGAGTTCGAGCTTGCGGTCGGTGCCCATCATACGTGCCGACAAGGTTCCGACCGAGTCGTTGGAACCGACCGTTACCACGCGGACGCGGAGCGGCTTCAGTGAGGCTGCTTCCTGCGGCGTGATCCGGCGGAAGGAGGCGCGCAGCTGGGCTGCCGTTGTTTCCAGAGCCGGGCTGCCCTTGGGCACTGCCGTCAGGAAGCGGAAGATCTGCGGCCCGATCCGGATGACGGTGATATCGAAATCCCAGCGATCGGCGGAGGCGCGGGCGGTTGCCGCTTCCAACCCGTTGACGGTTATGGTGCGGATCGTATCCGGCAGGAGACCGGTTACCCAGCCGCTTGAGATATAGTTCGGCAGGCTGATCTTCTGACTGTCGGCCACGCCGTCAAAACGGATGGCCACATCGCCAGGTCCGGTGGCGAGGACGGCCTCGACCTTGTTGTCGATCTGGAAGCCCTGGGGCACGTCAAAGCGAATTCCGAGTTGCCCATGCAGGAAGGTCTGGCCACGGACGAAGCCTTCCTGGGGGCTGTCGCCATAGAGCAGGCCGTCAATGCCGTTCAGGTAATAGTCGCGGCCGGTTTCGCCATGGCTGCCTTCCGGACCAAAGGCACGTGCATGGCGTTTTGCCAGTTCGACACGCTGCGGCGCGTTCGGATGGCTCGAAAGGAAGTCCAGGCTCTGGTCGGCATCGGGATCGACCGAGCTGAACTGGCTGTAGCGGGCCATGGAATCGAGGAAACGGGCGGCGGCATAGGGATCATAGCCGGCTTCACCCAGCGTGCGCACGCCGATGACGTCGGCCTGCAGCTCCTGCTGGCGCGAGAAGGCGGCAAGGCGCAGCTTGCCGCGGGCCAGCGCCTGCTTGCCGGCGAGATCGCTCGACAGAACCTCGGCGACGACGCGGCTCGCAATCACTTCCGCCTCTTCGCGACGCTGGCGTTCGATGCCGTGGTTCGCGGTCACATGCGCCATTTCATGGCTGAGAACGGCTGCCACTTCCGAGGCGTCATTAGCGAGCGCCAGGAGGCCGCGTGTCACGTAGAGATAGCCGCCCGGCAGCGCAAAGGCGTTGATCGCCGGCGAGTTCAGGATGGTGATGCGATAGGACTGGTTCGGGTTTTCCGAAACCGCCGTCAGGGCACCGGCGATGCGGGCGACGAGGCGTTCTGTCTTGGCGTCGGAGTATTCGCCGCCATAGGATGCGACGATGCGCGGGTGTTCACGGGCACCCATCTGGGCGCGCGGATCGCCTTTCTGCACTTCGTCGACGATCTGTGGATTGCTGGAAGGCGCAACGGACGGCTCGTAGGCCTGCTCGAACAGCGACTGGCAGGAGGATAGGACGAGGCCCGCCGAGACGATCACGG
>NZ_LJIB01000037.1:0-8787 GCF_001295785.1 Rhizobium sp. AAP116 | reverse complement strand
CCAACAAAATCTGAGGTTTAGCCCTGATCGGGCTAAGCCCTCGATTTTGTAACCTCTCCCACAAAGGGGAGAGGTGTCGATGCTGCTGGCCTCGGCTCCCTCTCCCCCCTCTGTGGGGGAGAAAGCGAAATCGAAGGCTTAGGCGAGCGCAAGCCGCCTAAACTTCAGATTTCGCAAGTGAGGGGATCAGTTCCGCTGGCAATATCCCCCAGCATCACACGGATGCCAGTTACAGATGTCCGCACTAGGATGCTTGCTCTACCGATACGGACATCGCCTATGGAAACCCAGCCCCACCTCCCACCCGGTGCCAGCCTCGTCCCCGACTGGATCACCCCTCAGCAGGAAGTAGCGCTTGTTGCCTTCCTCGACGCCGGTGCGTGGAGCGGTGAGCTGAAGCGGCGGGTGCGGCATTTCGGCTATCGCTATGACTACCGGGCGAGGAGCGCCACGGCGGAGAGCCGGATCGGGCCGCTGCCGGACATGCTCAAGGGGCTGGCGGAGCGGCTGGTGGCGGACGGGTTTTTCTCAGACGTGCCGGACCAGGTGATTGCCAATGAATATCTGCCCGGGCAGGGGATCAGCGCGCATGTCGATTGCGAGCCCTGTTTCGGCGAGGTGATAGCCTCGCTCAGTCTGCTGTCGGGCTGCGAGATGCGGTTTGGATGCCTTGCAAGCGGCGAGACGCGCGCAGTCATCTTGCAGCCGCGTTCGCTGCTGGTGCTCGCGGGACCAGCGCGGCGCGACTGGACGCATGCGATCCCGGCGCGGCGGTCGGACGTGATTGATGCGCGTGCGGCTGGTGTCGCTGACGTTTCGGACGATGCGGTTTTGACCGCAGTTCGTGGCAGGCAGGGCCAGCCACGGCTTCATCTATCAATTCAACCGGCGGAATCAGATTGTGAACTTTCGCCGTCAAGCGACTCCACTGACTCGGCAATTCGCTGCCACTTCACCTGACGGGTGAAGCGCTCGGCTCGGGCTGAAGGGGAAAAGGGGCGCCGGCCGCAGCCTTGAGGGCGGGATCGTTCCGGCCGGCGCTCTCCTAAAAGCTAACTGCGAAAGATGAACAAATGACTGACTTCGGCCATGATGGCGGGGTGACCTCCGCGCGTCTGATCGGTGCTGTCGCGGGCTCCGCGATCTCGCTGGTCTATCTCCTCCCCAAACATCGCCGCGAGGCGGCCGTGCGTTTTCTGACCGGGGTTGCCTGCGGGCTGATCTTTGGCGGGCCGACGGGTCTCTGGGGCGCCGGACAGCTGGGGCTTGAGGGGCGGCTCTCGACGGCGGAGATCATGCTGGCGGGGGCGACATTGGCGTCGTTTACCGCCTGGTGGGGGCTCGGTGTTCTCGTGCGGCTGACGGGCCGGGCGGGGGACAGGGTGGGTGGGTGACGCAGTGACCCCTCATCCTGAGGAGCCCCTGCGCAGGCAGGGGCCTCGAAGGATCGCGCTTCGTTCTTATCGGTGGCCCTGACCCTTCGAGGCCCGCGCGGTGCGCGGGCACTTCAGGGTGAGGGCGATGGGGGACGCCGGTCTCTACCCTCCCCTTGACGGGGAGCCGGGAGCGGTTGTGTGACCGCCTCTCCCCTTGGGGAGAGGATCGCCGAGCGCAGCGGAGGCGAGGTGAGGGGGCGGATCGGCGAGGCGTCGAAGGTTCAACGTAAGCTTCGCTCCCCCTCATCCCCGGTGCAACAAGTTGCACCTGAGACCTTCGGGCACCTTCTCCCCGCTGGGGAGAAGAGGGAGGGACCCGCCGCTGCCGTGCCAACCGTTCTGCGTCCGCACGTCACCCCCACCCGCCGCATTGCGGCGACCTCCCCCCTCAAGGGGGAGGCAGGTGGGCACCGCCTTTGCGCGTCGCAAGGAGACCAAACCAAATCAACATCACGAGGAGACAAGCCATGCAGGCTTTGGAAACGGCGGGTGCGCCGCGGTTTTGTTATGCCGGGCTGACGCTGAAGGGCGTGGCGGGCGACGGGCGGTTTTCGGGTTATGCGAGCCTGTTTGGCGAGGTCGATCTTGGCCGCGACGCGATCGAGCCCGGGGCCTTTGCCGCGTCGCTGACGAAGCGCGGGGCGGGCGGCGTGCGCATGCTCTTTCAGCATGATCCGGCCGAGGTGATCGGCCGCTGGGCTGTCATCCGCGAGGACGAGCGTGGGCTTTATGTCGAGGGCAGGCTCGCGACCGATGTCGGCCGCGCCCGCGAGGTGCATGCGCTGATGAAGGCCGGCGCGCTGGACGGCCTCTCGATTGGGTTTCGGGCGGTCAAGACGAGGGCGGACCGCAAGACGGGCGTGCGGCGGATTCTCGAGGCCGATCTCTGGGAGATCTCGGTGGTGACCTTTCCCATGCTGCCGACGGCGAGAGTGTCCAATGTCAAGCACAGGCGGTTCTACCGCGACAGGGAAACCGAGCTCGTTCGGCTGATGCGCCGGGCGGCTCGGTCGATGGCGAACAATCACTTCACGAAAGGATGAGCGACATGGAAGACGCGATGATGACGGGTGAAGGCAGGATGGTTGAAGCGGGGCTTGCAGCCTCCGCTGCAGGCGGGCGAGGCGGCAAGCGGGCCAAGGGGGCGCTCGCCAGGTTGGCACCGGAGGTGAAGGCGGCGCCCGATACGGTGACGTCGGCCTTTGCCGAATTCATGAATGCCTTCGAGGCCTTCAAGGAGGCGAATGACGAGCGGCTGGGCGAGATCGAGGAGAAGCTTTCGAGCGATGTCGTGACCCGCGACAAGGTCGAGCGGATCAACAAGGCGATCGACGAGCAGAGCCGGCTTTTGGACGAACTCGTGCTGAAAAAGCGCCGCCCGGCGCTGGAACGTGTCGGCCGCGACGAGGCGGGGCTTGCCGAACACAAGGCGGCCTTCGAGGCCTATGTGCGGCGCGGCGACGACCAGGCGCTGCGCGATCTCGACCAGAAGGCGCTGTCGGCAGGTGTTTCCGGCGATGGCGGTTATCTGGTGCCTCAGCAGGTGGACGAGGAGATCGGCCGCAGGCTGAGGGTCATCTCGCCGATCCGGTCGCTGGCAACCGTGCGCCAGGTCTCGGGCGCGGTGCTGAAGAAGCCGTTTGCGGCAAGCGGCTTTGCGAGCGGCTGGGTGGCCGAGACGGCGGCGCGCACGCAGACCGGCACGCCGGAACTGGCCGAACTCGCCTTCCCGACCATGGAGCTCTATGCCATGCCGGCGGCGACCCAAGGCCTGCTCGACGATGCGGCTGTCGATATCGAGGACTGGATTGCGGCGGAAGTCGACATCGCCTTTGCCGAACAGGAAGGCGAGGCCTTCGTGTCGGGTGACGGCGTGCTGAAGCCGAAGGGGTTCCTGGCCTATGACCAGGTGGATGACGGCGCCTGGGAATGGGGCAAGATCGGCACCGTTGCCACGGGGGCGGCGGGGGCTTTCGCGGCAAGCGGTGCATCCGATGTGCTGATCAACGTGGTCTATGCGCTGAAGGCGGGACACCGGCAGAACGGCACCTTCGTCATGAGCCGTCGCAGCCAGGGCGCGGTGCGCAAGCTGAAGGATGCCGACGGCAACTATCTCTGGGCGCCACCGGCGCGGGCGGGTGATCCCGCTTCGCTGATGGGCTTCCCGGTCGCCGAATCCGAGGACATGCCGGAGATTGCGGCCAATGCGACGGCAATCGCCTTCGGTGATTTCCGCGCGGGTTATCTCGTGGTGGATCGCGTCGGTGTGCGGGTGCTGCGCGATCCTTATTCGGCGAAACCTTACGTGCTGTTTTACACCACCAAGCGCGTCGGCGGCGGCGTGCAGGACTTCGAGGCGATCAAGCTGGTGAAGTTCGGGGCGTGAGGGTGGCGTGCCCCTCCGCTTGAGGGCGAGGTGGTTTTGCGGCCGCGTGACCGCCTCTCCCCTCGGGGAGAGGAACGCCGAGCGCAGCGGAGGCGAGGTGAGGGGGCGGTTCGGCGAAGCGTCGAATAATAAGCCTGAGCTTCGCTCCCCCTCATCCCCGGTGCAAAAAGTTGCACCTGAGCGCTGCGCGCCACCTTCTCCCCGCTGGGGAGAAGAGAGGGAGGCCCGCCACCGCCCTCATGCTGAGGTGGGCGCGGAGCGCCCCTCGAAGCATCCATCTCTCAACTCTTCAGGGTGGCCTCGCCCTTCGAGGCCGGGCGTGGCCCGGCGCCTCAGGGTGAGGGGCTACCTGCAATTCGTTTTCAAGGAACCTCCCATGACCATCATCGAACTCACTCCACCCGCTGTGGAGCCGCTGACGCTTGTCGAGATCAGGGCGCATCTGAGGCTCGATACGGAGGAGGAGGATGCGCTGCTTTCAGCGCTTGCCATCGTCGCCCGCGAGCATCTGGAGCGGGAGACGGGGCTGGTGCTGGCGGAAAGGAATTTCCGGCTCTGCCTCGACGACTGGCCGGCGGACGGGATTGTGACCATTCCTCGCGGGCCGGTCCGGGTGGTGACCGCGGTGACAGTCTATGATGGCGAGGGTGAGCCGCAGGCTGTGGATCTCGATGGCCACTTGCTCGACGGTCAGGCGCGTCCAGCGCGGCTCTGGCTGCGGGATGTGCCGCAGCCGGGGCGGGCAATGAACGGGATCGAGGTGGAATTGTCAGCCGGCTTCGGCGAGAGCGGCCAGGATGTGCCGGAGACGCTGAAGCGGGCGATGCTCACGCATGTCGCGGCGATGTATGCCTGCCGCGGTGTGGTCGCGGTCGAGGCGCAGCCGGCTATGGTGCCGCCGGGTTATGGCCGGCTGATTGCACCCTTCTGCTGGCGAGGGCTCTGACCATGGTCATGCTGGATATCGATGCCGGACGGCTGACGGCGCGGCTGGTGCTGGAGCGGCCTGATGCGGTCGACGATGATCAGGGCGGGGCGGTGACGGGGTTCGTTGAACTGGCCCGCGTCTGGGCACTGATCGAGCCGCGCAGCTTTGCCGAAGAGGAAAAGGGGCCGGGGCTTGTGGCGACCGTCACGCATCATGTGACGGTTCGGGCCCGTGGTGATCTTGTGGCCGGGCAGCGCTTTCGCAAAGGCGCGCGGGTGTTCGAGATCCTGGCCGTGCGCGACCCCGACGAGACCGGTAGGTTTCAGGTGGCGCTGTGCCGCGAGGTGACGGGATGAGCCGCGGCGCCGGACAAGGGCGCGGATCCGGGCGGCGGGGCGTGGCGCTGGAGGAGACGGGCATGCAGCTCGCCGAGATCTTGCGGCGGGCGCTGGCAGTCCGTGTGGCGAAGCGCAGCGATCGGACATCGAAAGACGGGGGCTCGATGGAGCCGGATGGGTCGGCGGCCGAAGGACTGGGCGCTGACGGACGCTATAACCGGGTGTCGGGTGAGGCGCAGACGGGCCGCTAGGCACACGGGAGCTTCGCGGACACCGGCTGTGCGCGAGGGGCACAAAGGCGCCGGTAGGTGTTGCGCGGCACAGCTTGGGGAGAATGGAATATGACGAATACGGTCAATGCCTTGCTTGCAGCGCTTCAAGAGGCGGTCAAGGCGGACACGGCGCTGACGACCGCGCTCGGACCCCAGGGACTGTCCGACCGGACGATCCGGCCGCAACGCTTTCCGGCGCTTGTCGTCGGCGCGGTCGAGGCTCGCGACTTTTCAACCGGCGAGGCGGAAGGGGCGGAGATCCTGCTGACGCTCGAGGCCTGGAGTGCGGTCTCGCGACGTGAGGCCGAAGGGCTGGTGGCGGAGGTGAGGCGGCTGGCCGACAGCTTGCCGGAGATGCTGGGCGAGTTTCGGCTCGTCAACTTTCGGCACCGCCGGACGACAAGCCGGCGCGAGGTGAAGGCGGGGTTGTTCGTGGCCGAGGCGGGGTTTCGGGCGGTGGTGGAGTGAGGTAGCGAAGCTCGGAGCCGGGCGTCACGTGGGGCTGGGATGCCAGGTGTCTATGTTGGACCGCCTGCGGACAAACGGTTGTGTCCTCAGGGGTGCGGTGGCAGGCTGGTTGCTGTCGATTGACGTTCGATTCCATACATTTGCGTTGAAAGGAGTTTCGATGAAACGGGCTTTTCTCTCCATGGTCCTTTTGTCATCCACGCATTCGGTCAGTCTGGCATCGTCCTGCCCGTTGCCGGCAATGATCGATTTTTGCGTTACAGGTGCCGCCGACATCGAGCGCCTTCGAGAACTGGCGGAGCGACCAGGCTGGACCAAGGACGCAAGCACAGACCGGGTGGATCGACCCATACCTCGATCTGGCTCGTTTACGGCCACCTCTCCTGACGGCTTTGCCTTCGCTGTATTCTATCAGGACTACGGTTCATTTGCGTCCGTGACCTGTACCTTCGAGGTCATGAGCTCCATCGGTGCCCTCGGCGGTACGACTGCCTGCGGCGCGCAGGAGGCTGAAACGTTCGAGACCGATCTTAAGACTGCTGTTACCGGCGAGATATCGAAGCAGACGAGTGATTTTGGCAATGGCTTCATGATTCGAGGCGAGTCGATGTGGATGCGCGCGGTCGTCAGTGCGGGCGGAGGTATCACCAGTGCCTGGACGGACAGTCACGCGCTGAAGCGCTGACGACATCAAGACAACAAGGCTGTGGAACGCAAAGGCAGAATACTGTATCTTCGCGGTGGTTTTTCAATGGGAAGATCCATGGGCGAGATCGCGCAGAGCTTGAGCGGGCGGGTGGCGGATCCTGAGAGGTTTCCGGAGCTGCAGACCTTGCTTGCGCGGATCGACGCGGCCTGCAATCCCATCGAGGTGATCCTTTATGGGAGCCGTGCGCGCGGTGACGCCAACGCTCAGAGCGACTGGGATCTGAAGGTAATCGTTTCGGATGACGCGCCGGAGACGGTGATGTCGCCGCTGTTCGGCTGGCGTCTGCAGGAAGGCTCAGGGGTGCATGCAGACGTTTCCGTTGCGCGCCTTTCGGAATTCCAGGCGGACCTCGAAGTCGCAAATTCTGCGGCCAGCCATATCGTAGACGACGGTATCCTGCTTGTCCGCTGAACTGCATATCGCCAACGCGCTGCGGTTGGCGCGTGAGGATCTGGAGGCGGCGACCTTGCTTGCGGCTGCCGATAACCGGAATGACGCCTATCATGCACAACAGGCTGCGGAGAAAATGCTCCTGGCCCTTCTGACGGCGGAAGGTATCAGGGCCGAGCGCCGGGACAGCCACCGTATCGACGTGTTGCGGGAGCTTCTGCCCGACACGGATCCATTCAAGGCGCGGTTTGCAACACTGACTTTCTTGACGGTGTTCGCGACCACCTATCGCTATCCCAAGGATGCCGGTCGAATTCCGGCGCGGGCCGAGCGCGTTGAATTGGAAGCGGCACTCGCAACGCTGAAGCAAATCCTGACCGATCTCGCGGGGCATTTTGGCGTCGAGCTTCTCGCCTCGGATCGATTGCCAGCAGCGACGTCGAGCCCACCGCGCGCCTAGACCTTGACCTGTCCCCGCTTCGCAATCACCGCCAGCGCCAGGATGGCCGCGAAACCCGTGGTGGCGAAGAGGGTGGCAAGCACGAGGCCGGCATCGATGCCGGCGCGGTCGATGACGGCCGTCATCAGAACGGGGGCGGTCGCATTGGCGAGGTTTTGCGGCAGAGCGAGGCGCGCCGACTGGCGGGCGAAGCGGCTGGCGGAGAAGAAGGCGAGCGGCAGCGTGGCGCGGGCGAGTGTCGTGACGCCGGAGCCGAAGCCGTAGAGCGCGGTGAACATCAGCAGGCTCGAGGGCGTGCCGGATGAGAAGATCAAGAGCAGGGTGGAGCCCGTGAGCATGGCCATGCCGGCAAGCCCGGTGGCCACAGGCGAGGAGCGCTTGCCGAGCACCAGATCGAAGGCGCGGGCGGCAATGCCGAAGACGGCGCGCAGCGATCCGAGCTGCAGCGCCAGTGCCGGCGTCGCGCCGGAGAGTTCGAGGATATGCAGGAGCTGCGGCGAGAGACCAAAGGTCATCAGGCTGGCGAGCGAGGTCGAGAGCGCAATCATGAGGAAGGCAAGCGTCGCCATGCGACGGCTCAACTCCAGCGGTTCCCGGGCGTCTGCGGCGAGGTCCTCGGCCGAGCGGGTGATCGCGATGCGGCCAAGCGACAGATGGATCGGCAGCGCCAGCACGAGCTGTGCGGCGGCGGCAGCGAAAAGTGCGCCGCGCCAGCCGAAGGCCTCACCGGCCAGCGTCAGAAGCGGCCAGCAGACAGCTGAAGAAAGTCCGGTGAAGATCATCAGGATGCCGATGGCGCGGCGGGAATTGTGGCCCTCGCGCTCGACGACGGCGGCAAAGGCCGGGACCGTCAGGGCAAATGATCCGCCGGCGCCGAGGATCAGCCAGGCGATCGCATAGGTGACGATGCCGGTCGAGAGCGCCAGCATGGCAAGGCCTGTTGCCATCAGGACCGAGCCCATGGCGAGCACGCGGGCAGCGCCATGACGGGCGATCATCCGGCCGGTCCAGGGGCCGAGAAAGGCCATGACGAGCATCATCACGGTGAGCCCGGCAAAGGCGGTCTCGTTGGCAAGCCCGAGATCGGACGCCATGGCCCGGCCGAAGACGGCCGGCATTTCATAGGTCGTGCCCCAGCCAAGGATCTGCGAGACCGCAAGCGCGGCGACGAGGAGGGTGCGGGGCATGTTCATGGAAGACTCGAGGGGGAGTTTGCAATCGGCAGGAGTGTTTCTTCTAGGCCGGTTGTGGGGCGGGCGATAGGGCGAAATCTTGGGATGTGTGCGTGTTTGGGGGTGATCCACCCTCCCCTTGAGGGGGAGGGTCGGACCGCAGGTCCGGGGTGGGGTGATCCAGTTTTCCGGCTGTGCCCTTTCTGATGGTGGTCACCCCCACCCGCC
>NZ_LJIB01000036.1:0-31455 GCF_001295785.1 Rhizobium sp. AAP116 | reverse complement strand
AAAGCCGATCCAGACAGTGACCGTGCCGACAGAACGGGTGCCTGACGTCATCGAACGGCTGCGGTCTGCGATATCAGAGGGCAAGAAGGCATACTGGATCTGCCCGCTGGTCGAGGAAACCGAAGAAAGCGAGCTGATGTCGGCCGAGGAGCGGCAGTCGGTGCTGGCGCAGTTCATCAAGGCGCCGATCGGTCTGGTGCATGGGCGGATGAGCGGGGCTGAAAAGGACGCCGCGATGCTCGCATTCAAATCGGGCGAAACGCGGCTGCTTGTGGCAACTACGGTGGTTGAGGTCGGCGTCGATGTGCCCGATGCGACGATCATGGTCATCGAACATGCCGAACGCTTCGGTCTTGCCCAGTTGCACCAGCTGCGCGGCCGCGTCGGGCGTGGCGATGAGGCCTCGAGCTGCATCCTGCTCTACAAGGGCCCGCTCGGCGAAACCGGCAAGGCGCGGCTGTCCATCCTGCGAGATTCGGAAGACGGCTTCCTGATTGCCGAGGAGGATCTGAAGCTGCGCGGTGAAGGCGAACTTTTGGGGACGCGGCAGTCGGGCACGCCAGGCTTCAAGATAGCCAGCCTGGAGCATCATGGCGATCTGCTGGAGATCGCCCGCAAGGACGCAGCCTATCTGCTGGAGCGTGATCCGGAACTAACCAGCGAGCGGGGAGAAGCTGTCAGAACACTGCTGTATCTCCACCGCCGAGACGAGGCGATCCGCTTCCTGCATGCTGGGTGAGGAAAGACGTGTTCAGGAACGGCCGGCACGCTTGGGTGGCTCGACCGGGTCGTCCGCCGCAAGGTCCTGAAACGCCGCCATGGCGTCCGCGACGGTCGGCTTATAGTCCGGCGTGACCAGACCAGCCGAGATCAAGAGTTTAACCCCCTCTTCCGGGCTCATATCGAGCAGCATCAGTTTGCTGCGCGGCACGAACATCAGGAAGCCGGCTGTGGGAACAGGGGTCGGCGCGAGGAAGACCGCCACCATTTCCTCGCCGTCCTGGTTGAGCTTCGCGGCAATCTCTCCCTTGGCATCCGTCGAAACGAAGACCAGCGCCCAGGTCCCGGCGCGCGGAAACTCGATCAGGCCGACCTTCTTGAAGGAATTGCCCTGCTCCTTCAGCACGGTCTCAAAGATCTGCTTGGTGCTCTTGTAGACGGTACGCACCAGCGGCATCCGGTTGAGGATATTCTCGCTGTAGGAAACGATCGAGCGACCGATCAGGTTGCGGCCGAGAAAGCCGACAAGAGTGATGAACAGGATGGCAATGAGAAGCCCGGTCCCCGGTATCGCAAATGTGAGATAGGCTTCCGGGTTGTATCGATCCGGCAGATAGGGCTTCACCCAGCTGTCTGCCCAGCGGATGAAGGTCCAGGTCAGATAGATGGTGATCGTCATCGGCGCACAGATGATCAGACCAGTCAGGAAGTTGTTCCTGAGCCGGGTCGCCATCGAAATCCTGTCAGAACCTTCGGTCATGCCCACCGTCATTGTGCAGTGCCGTAACGCTGCGGACAATGCCGGAGTGACACCTATGGCGCAAGAGCAAGAATTGGGGCAGCGGACTGCCCCGATCGGGGATCACTCGACCGTGACGGACTTGGCGAGGTTGCGCGGCTGGTCGACGTCGGTGCCCATGAAGACAGCTGTGTGATAGGCGAGAAGCTGGATCGGGATGGAATAGACCATCGGGGAGATGATCTCGGCGACGACGGGCAGCACGATGGTTGCCATGGTCTCAAGCTTCGAGGCGGCAGCGCCCTTCTCGTCGGTGATGAAGATGATCTTGCCGCCCCGGGCGGCCACCTCCTGCATGTTCGACACGGTCTTCTCGAAGAAGCGGTCGAAAGGTGCAATGACGATCACAGGCATGTTCTCGTCGATCAGGGCGATCGGGCCATGCTTCAACTCGCCGGCGGCATAACCTTCGGCGTGGATATAGGAGATTTCCTTGAGCTTCAGCGCGCCTTCGAGCGCCAGCGGATAGCTGGTGCCACGGCCGAGATAGAGCACGTCCTTGAACTTGGAGAGATCGCGCGAGAGAGCCTCGATCTGCGGCTGAACCGCGTTCAGCACCTGGCTCATGATGCGCGGCATTTCGGCCAGGCTCTTCACGAGCTGCTTTTCTTCCGTCTCATCAAGCGTGCCACGGGCGCGGCCGGCGGCGAGCGCCAGCGAGGCAAGCACGGCGAGCTGGCAGGTGAAGGCTTTGGTGGAAGCGACGCCGATTTCCGGACCAGCGAGGATCGGGAAGACAGCATCCGATTCGCGGGCGATCGTCGATTCCTTGACGTTGACGACCGCACCGATCTTCAGGCCGTTGTCGCGGCAGTAGCGCAGCGAGGCGAGCGTGTCGGCAGTTTCACCGGACTGTGAGATGAAAAGGGCGGCCTGATCCTTCGACAGCGGCATTTCACGGTAGCGGAATTCCGAGGCGACATCGATTTCGACCGGCAGGCGGGCATAACGCTCGAACCAGTATTTGCCGACGAGGCCAGCCAGATAGGCTGTGCCGCAGGCGGAAATGGCGAGGCCGCGCAAACCGGCGAAATCGATCTCATTCGCGGCGTCGCGGACGGTGTGGTTGCCGAAGTCGACATAATGCGACAGGGCGTGGGAGATCACCTCCGGCTGCTCGTAGATCTCCTTCTCCATGAAGTGGCGATGATTGCCCTTGTCGATCATGTAGGCCGACGCCGAGGAGACCTGCACCGGGCGTTCGACCGGATTGCCGTCCACGTCGAAGATGTGGGCGCCCTGCTTGCCGATGACAGCCCAGTCGCCGTCGTGGAGATAGGCGATGCGGTTCGTGAAGGGCGAGAGCGCAATGGCATCCGAGCCGAGGAACATCTCGCCATCGCCAAAGCCGATCGCCAGTGGCGGGCCGGAACGGGCCGCCATGATGGTCGAGGGATCGTCTTGGAAGATGACGGCAAGCGCATAGGCGCCGGTCACATGGCGCAGCATCTCGTGCATGGCTTCGCGGCGGCCAAGACCCTGGCGGCGATACTTGGCGAGCAACTGGGCGACGACTTCGGTGTCGGTCTGGGTGGCAAAGACGGCACCTTCGGCAGCGAGTTCTTCCTTGATCTCGGAGAAATTCTCGATGATGCCGTTGTGAACGACCGCCACGCCCTCCACGAAATGCGGATGCGCGTTCGTTTCGTTCGGCACGCCATGGGTTGCCCAGCGGGTGTGGGCAATGCCGATATTGCCGGGCAGCGGATCGCCTGCGAGCTTCGTCTCAAGATTGAAGAGCTTGCCTTCAGCGCGGCGGCGGTCGAGCTTGCCGTCGTTGATGGTGGCCACACCGGCGGAATCATAGCCGCGATATTCGAGCCGCTTCAAGGCGTCGACCAGACGCTCCGCTACGGGCTTGTTACCGACAATGCCAACGATGCCGCACATGAAATTCTCCGTTTCGTATCAACCACGCGGCTTTTCCTAGCGGTTCCACCGCAATAGGCAATCACGCGTCAGGTCAAATTGCATTTCGTCTCGTAATGCAACGCAGCATAACAAGCGGTGAAGTTTGTTTTAGCGCTCTTACTTGCCGGACTTCTTGGCGGCCTTGATTGCCAGATTGCGCTCGCGGATCACAGCGGCCCGGCCCGGCTTCATCTCCTGGCGAGCACGGCCGAAGGCGAGTGCATCGGCGGGCACGTCCTCGGTGATGACGCTGCCGGACGCGATGAGCGCGCCATCGCCGATCTTGACCGGCGCCACCAGCGACGAATTGGAGCCGATGAAGGCCCCGGCCCCGATATGCGTCTCAAACTTGTTCACGCCATCATAGTTGCAGGTAATGGTGCCAGCACCGATATTGGTCTCGGCGCCAACGACGGCGTCGCCGATATAGGTCAGGTGGTTGACCTTGGCGCCGCGGCCGATCTCGGCCTTCTTCACCTCGCAGAAATTGCCAACCTTCGAGCCTTCGGCGAGGCTGGCGCCGGGACGCAGGCGGGCAAAGGGGCCCACGGTCGCGCCAGCAGCCACATGGGCGCCTTCGAGATGCGAGAAGGCATGGATGATGGCACCACCCTCGACGGTGACCCCGGGACCGAAGACGACGTTCGGCTCGATCAGCGCATCTTGTCCGATGACCGTGTCGTGGCTCAGGAAGACCGTCTCAGGTGCGATCATCGTCACGCCCGAAACCATCAGCTCGTGGCGACGGCGCTCCTGCCAGAGGCGCTCGATGACGGCGAGCTCGGCGCGATTGTTGCAGCCGGTCAGTTCACTCTCCGGCGCGTCCACGGCGACAGCCTTGCCACCCAAGGACCGGGCAATCTCGACGAGGTCTGTCAGATAATACTCACCCTTGGCGTTCTGGTTGCCGATCCGGGAGAGGAGATCGAGAGCCTTCTTGCCGTCGATCGCCATCAATCCACTGTTGCACCAGGTCACGGCGCGCTCGGCCTCGGTCGCATCCTTTTCCTCGCGGATGGCGACCAGCTCGCCATTTTCGACAAGCAAACGGCCATAACCTGTCGGATTGGCCGTATGAAAACCGATGACGGCGACATCGGCACCGCCGGCAAGCGCTTCGCGGGCAGCTTTCAGCGGTGCAGCAGTGATCAGCGGCACATCGCCATAGGCAACGAGGATCTCGTCATAACCGCGGGCGATCGCCTCCTTGGCCATCAGAACGGCGTGACCGGTGCCGAGGCGCTCGGTCTGCAACACGCCTGCGACCGCAAGCCCTTCGATCGAGGCTGCCTTTTCAACCTTGTCGGCATCGCGACCGAGAACCAGCGCGACATCAGACACACCAGACGCGGCGATCGATGCCATGACATGCGCGATCATCGGCCGCCCACCCACCGGATGCAGCACCTTCGACATCGACGACTTCATGCGGGTGCTGTCACCAGCAGCGAGAACGACGGCGAGACAGGTACGGTTCATGGATGGCTCCAAGCTGAGAATGGCGCTCCTCACTAATACCAGCAGGTGCCGCCCGCAAGTGTTCGGAGAACTAGCCGCGCTTCTGGGAGTTCTCGACCGCCTTCAGCGCTGCCGCACGCCCCTGCTCGATCGCCCGTTCGGTGGCGGCCCGCGCAGTCTCGGCATCGCCTTGCTCGATCGCATCGACGATGGCCAGATGAAGCTCGCTGATCGCCTCCCCGCGGCCGGCAAGTTCAGGATCGAAGGCCATGGTGAAGGCGCCGTCGAGCGAGGCCTTTATGAAGCCAACCATGCTTTCGAGAAACGGGTTTGCCCCGACGAGGGTCAAAAGAACGTGGAAGCGTAAGTCTGCCTCCACCTGGCCCTGCCAGTCGAGTTCGTTGGAACCCAGGAGCATGGCGTAATGACGCAGTTCCGCACAGTCCTCCGCTGAAGCGCGCAGCGCCGCGAACGCAGCCGATGCCGGCTCCAAGACCATGCGGACGTCATAGAGATGATCGATGAACTCGTGTGTGACGCCCGTCCGGAAATGCCAGCGCAGCACGTCTTCATCGACAAGGTTCCAGTGACAGCGGTCAGTCACCCGTGTCCCGACACGCGATTTGGCAACCACCAGACCTTTGGCGGTCAGCGTCTTCATCGCCTCGCGCAGCACGGACCGCGACACATCGAACTGAGCCTCCAGTTCAGCATCCCCAGGCAAGGGTTCGCCGATGCCAAATCGACCCCCGACGATCGCAAGGCCGAGTTGCTCGACCACCTTCGCATGGCTCGTCCGAAGATTGGAAACGACCTTCAGTTCCCGAACCTCTTCCTTCCGCATCCTGACTCACACCCCGACTTATTTGCTGGGGTAGTTATACGAAAGGCCAATGCGGGTGAAGGCGCTATCTGAGTATTCCTGCAATTTTAGGAATTCTAAACAAGAAAGAGCGCCCAAAGGCGCTCTTTCCATTTCCGCAAGTCGCAGATTACTGCGGCAGCTTGTCGTCTACACCTTCGATGTAGAAGTTCATGCCGAGGATGGTGCCGTAGTCAGCCGACTCACCTTCCGCCAACCAGACGGAGCCGTCCTGCTTGTTGAGCGGACCGGTGAAGGGCTTCAGTTCGCCGGACTTGATCTTGGCTTCAGTGTCCATGGCCATGGCCTTCACGTCGTCGGGCATGTTGGTATAGGGCGCCATCGACAGAATGCCGTCGACGAGACCGTCGAAAGTCTGCGCCGAGCTCCATGTGCCGTCGAGAACAGCCTGGGTGCGCTTGATGTAGTAGGGCGCCCAGGTGTCGACGATGGCGCTGAGCTGCGCAGTCGGGCCGGCGGCGATCATGTCGGAGGCCTGACCGAAGGCCTTCATCCCACGTTCTTCGGCAACCTGCATCGGAGCCGTCGTGTCGGTGTGCTGGGTCAGAATGTCCACGCCCTGGTCAAACAGCGCCTTTGCGGCATCGGCTTCCTTGCCGGGGTCGAACCAGGTGTTGACCCAGATGACCTTCAGCTTGAATTCCGGGTTGACGGTGCGCGCGCCGTGCAGGAAGGCGTTGATGCCGGCGACGACTTCCGGGATCGGGAAGGAAGCGATGTAACCGGCGACACCGGTCTTCGACATCTTGCCGGCGATCTGACCGTTGATGAAGCGGCCTTCATAGAAGCGCGAATTGTAGGTCGCGACATTCGCCGCAGTCTTGTAGCCGGTGGCGTGTTCGAACTTCACGTCCGGAAACTTCTCGGCGACCTTCAGGGTTGCATCCATGAAGCCGAAGGAGGTCGTGTAGACCAGGGCGCAGCCGGAACGGGCCATGCGCTCGATGGCGCGTTCGGCATCCGGACCTTCCGGCACGTTTTCGAGGTAAGGCGTTTCGATCTTGTCGCCGAAATGAGCCTGAAGCTCCTGGCGGCCGATATCGTGCGCCTGGGTCCAGCCACCGTCGGTCTTCGAGCCGACGTGGACGAAGCAGATCTTCGTCTTGTCCTGAGCGGCGGCAGGTGCCGCGACGCCGACGATTGCGGCTGCCGATGCGGCAAGCGCGAGGAGGATGTTTTTCATGATGTACCCCTGTCTGGTTAGGTTGAAGCTTTTGTTTTGATTATCTATCCGGCACGAACGGCTTGCCGAGGCAAGCCGGCGTGTTGATCAGCGTCGTGCGGCGATTATGGGAGATTATGATCAGCACGACAATGGTCGCCGCATAGGGCAGCGCGGACAGAAATTGCGAGGGCAGACCGATGCCGAGCGCTTGCGCATGCAGCTGCCCGATGGTCACGGCACCGAAGAGGTAGCCGCCGGCAAGAACCCGCCAGGGCCGCCATGCGGCGAAGACGACGAGCGCGAGCGCGATCCAGCCGCGGCCGGCGGACATGTTCTCCACCCATTGCGGCGTATAGACCAGCGACAGCTGCGCACCGGCAAGACCGGCACAAGCGCCGCCGAACATCACCGCCAGATAGCGCGTCCGGATGACGGGTAGCCCGAGCGTATGCGCCGAGCCGTGGCTGTCGCCGATCGCGCGCAGCTTGAGGCCCGAGCGGCTCTTGAACAGATACCAGTTCACGCCGGCAACCAGCAGAATGGAAAGGTAGAAAAACAGGTCCTGGGCGAAGATGATGGGGCCGATTACAGGAATGTCCGACAGAAGCGGAATGACGATCGGCTGCATCTTCACACCGGGCACACCGACCACGCTTTCGCCGATCATGCCGGAGACGCCAAGGCCGAGGATGGTGAGTGCCAGGCCTGTCGCCACCTGGTTGGCGACGAGGGTGAGCGTCAGGAAACCAAAGAGCAGCGAGAAGGCCGCGCCGGTCGCGATCCCTGAGAGAACGCCGACATAGGGTGAGCCGGTCAGATTGGTCGCGATGAAGGCGCAGACAGCGCCGATGATCATCATGCCTTCGACGCCGAGGTTCAACACGCCTGAACGCTCGGCCACGAGTTCGCCCATGGCGGCGATCACCAGCGGCGTCGAGGCGGTGATGACAGTGAGAAGGATGGCCTCGAACATGATCAAGCCCCCTTCGTCGCGGCATTGCGGGCACGATCAAAGACGATCCGCACCTTGTAGAGAATGAGTGTGTCACAGGAGAGCACAAAGAAAAGAAGCAGCCCCTGAAAGACGCGTGTCACCTTGTCGGAGACGCCGATCGACAACTGTGCGCCCTCGCCGCCCAGATAGGTCAGCGCCAGCACGAAGCCGGAGGCGATGATGCCGAGCGGATTAAGACGCCCGAGGAAGGCAACGATGATGGCCGTGAAGCCGTAGCCCGGCGAAATGGTCGGCTGCAGGTGACCGATCGAGCCCGACACTTCCGAAATACCGGCCAGCCCCGCCAGCGCACCCGAGAACATCATCGAGAACCAGACCATCTTGCGCGAGGAGAAGCCGGCAAAGCGCCCTGCCCGTTCCGACTGCCCGAGAACCACGACCTGAAAGCCCTTCAGCGTGTAGCGCATCATGAACCAGACGGCGACGGCGGCAATCAGCGCAAAGATGATGCCGAGATGCGCGCGGCCGGAGGACAGGATTTCCGGCAGCACGGCTTCCGAGACAAAAGAGCGCGACTGCGGGAAATTGTAGCCGGCCGGGTCCTTCCAGACCCCGCGCGTCAGCCAGTCGAGGAAAAGCTGGGCGATGTAGACCAGCATCAGGCTGGTCAGGATTTCATTCGTGTTGAAGCGGGTCTTCAAGAGCGCCGGAATGGCGCCATAGGCGGCACCGCCGATGGCACCCATGACGATCATCATCGGCAAGAGCAGCGGCGAGTTCCATTCATAGAAGGTGATCGGCAGGATCGAGCCGACGATGGCCCCGACGATGAACTGCCCCTCCGCACCGATATTCCAGTTGTTCGAGCGATAACAGACCGACAGACCGACACCGATCAGGATCAACGGTGCGGCCTTCACCGCAAGCTCGTGCAGCGACCACACCTCGAGCAGCGGCTCGATGAAGAAGCTGAAGAGTGCCGAGACCGGGTCCTTGCCAAGCATCGCAAACATGATGCCGCCGAAGAAGACGGTGAGCGCCAGCGCCAGCAAAGGCGAGACGATGGCAAACAGGCTGGACTGCCGGGGACGACGTTCGAGTTCAATGCGCATGGGCCGCCTCCGGGGCAGTGGTCAGGCCATGCACGCCGCCCATCAGAATACCGATGCGTTCGCGGGTCATGGTCGAGGCGGGATAGGCGTCGGAAAGCGTGCCTTCGGAGATGGCCGCAATCGAAGTTGCGACCTCGAAGATCTCGTCGAGGTCCTGGCTGATGACGACCACAGCGGATCCCGCCTTGGCAAGATCGACCAGCGCCTGGCGGATACGGCTTGCAGCGCCGGCATCGACGCCCCAGGTCGGCTGGTTGACGACCAGCACAGAAGGCTGGCGGTCGAGTTCGCGGCCGACGATGAATTTCTGCAGATTGCCACCCGAGAGTGAACCGGCGGAGGGATCATCACCACTCTTGCGCACATCCATCATCTCGGAGATGCGGCGCGCTGCCTGCTGCACCAGCCCATGGCGTATGAGACCAATTTTCCCGCCTGCGAGGTAGGCTGAACGGTCGGACGCATTGCGCGAGAGAAACAGGTTTTCCGACAGGCTCATGGCCGGGATTGCCGCATGGCCGTGGCGCTCTTCAGGCACGAAGCCGGCGCCGAGCAGCCGGCGTTCGTTGATCCCCAGGCGACCGACGGACTTGCCGCGCAGGCGGATTGAATCGGGATTGGGCACGACATACTCGCCGGAAAGCGCATCGAAGAGCTCGCTCTGGCCGTTGCCGGCGACCCCGGCAATGGCGAGGATCTCGCCCGCCTTCACGGTCATCGAAACACTCTTCAGCGGCATGGCAAAAGGTGTCCGCGGGCTGACCGAGAGCTCTGTGACCTGCAGCTGGACGACGCCATCCGTGGGCGGCTCGACCTTCTCGACACCGGCAACATCGGCGCCCACCATCATCCGGGCAAGCGAAGCCGGCGTTTCCTGCCGCGGGTCGCAGGCGCCCGTGACCTTGCCGTGACGGAGCACGGTTGCGCGATCGCAGATGCGCTGCACTTCCTCAAGCCGGTGGCTGATATAGAGAACGGAGCGACCTTCCGCCTTCAGCTTGAACAGGGTCTCGAACAGCTTGTCGGCTTCCTGGGGCGTCAGCACCGAGGTCGGCTCGTCAAGGATGATGAGTTTGGGGTTCTGCAAGAGCGCGCGGACGATCTCGATGCGCTGGCGCTCACCGACCGAGAGATCGGCGACATGGGCATTGGGATCGAGCGGCAGTCCATAGGCGACCGAAAGCTCTGCCGCCTTCTTGGAAAGCTCGGAGATCGAGATCTTCTCGTCGAGCGACAGCGCGATGTTCTCGGCGACCGTCAGCGCTTCGAAAAGCGAAAAATGCTGGAAGACCATACCGATGCCGAGACGCCGGGCCGCGGCTGGATTGGGGATGACCTGGTCTTGCCCCTGCCAGCCGATCGAGCCCGCCGAGGGCGCGAGAATACCGAACAGCATCTTCACAAGGGTGGATTTGCCGGCACCGTTCTCGCCGAGAAGAGCGTGGATCTCGCCATGGCCGATGTCGAGGTCAATGTCGTCGCAGGCCTTGAAGCTGCCGAACAGCTTCGTCAGCCCCCGCACGGTCAAAAGCGGCTTTTCGCCCTCGGGCGGTTGATGCGGCACAGGTCCCCCTTGCACTCTCATGCGCGTCGGCCGGGTCTTGCGCCCGGTCCACCGCTCAATTCATAACCTGTTTGCGGCAGCGCACAATATATAGGCAAAAGTTTTTTTTGGTTTTGCCCAGGCATCACCTGTCGGATCAGCCCCGACGTCCGAGGGCCGGGAAAAACTGCAACACGCCGCCGATGACATACAGGTAGATCCCGGTCAGGATCATGCCCCAGACGACCCAGGGAGGCGACTGGAAATGCAGGAGGAGTGCATAACCGCCGAAAGCGCACCACAGCAGGAAAACCGCCATGTTGAGATTGCGTAGCCGTTTCACACGCACGGGGTGCAGGAAGAAGATCGGAAGGAAGGTCAGGACAACAGAAACGAGCACCGCGATCAGGGCCGTGGTGGCGCTCGCATCGATCACGAAGAGCGTGAAGATCAGCATATTCCAGACGACCGGGAAGCCGGAAAAGAAATATTCATCCGTCTTCATGCCCATGTCTGCGTAATAGATGGCGCTCGACACCACGATCAGTCCGGCGGCAACGAAGGACCAGGGCTCGCCGATCATGCCGCTCTGATAGAGCGCAAAGGCTGGCAGAAGGACATAGGTGACATAGTCGATGATGTTGTCGAGCGTATCGCCGGACCAGTTCGGCAGGACTTCCTTGACGCGCACCTTGCGGGCGATCGGTCCGTCGATGCCGTCGACGACAAGTGCAAGCCCCAGCCACCAGAACATGTCGACGAAGCGGTTCTCCGCTGCAGCAACGACACCCAGAAAGGCCAGGAAGGATCCGGAAGCAGTGAGCATATGAACCGAAAAGGCACGGATTTCGGCATAGGGCACACGCTTGTAATTAAAGATCTTCATCCCTGCTCCAGTCGGCGGCACTTCGGAGGAAACGGTATCGGACGAAATGGCGCGCATTGCAACACAAGTGGCGGTCTATGCCCGGATTTCGCCCGTGACCCGCCAGGAGCATGCGCCATTTCGGCCCATGGATTTTACCGTGCTGCGGCTCTAGATAACGTTACAAGATGCCAATCGGGACCTTCACCATGAGCTACGAATTCGACATTGCCGTGATCGGCGCCGGTCCCGCCGGACAGATTGCCGCCCTTGCTATGGCACGCGGCGGTCGCCGCGTCGTGCTCGTCGGACCGGAACCCAACAGCTCGGACCGGCGCACTACGGCCCTCATGGACCAGTCGCTGGCGATGATCGAACGCCTTGGTCTCTGGCAGGAGTTGAAAGAGACCGCCGCCGCCCTCACCGTCATGCAGATCGTCGATGGCACAAGGCGCCTCTTGCGCGCACCGACAGTGGCATTCCGGAGCGCGGAAATCGGGCTCGACGCCTTCGGCTACAACGTTCCGAATTCCGCACTGCTCCAGACCCTGGCAAAGGCCGTCGCGACCGAACCGCTGATTACCCGCCGCGCCTTGGCGGCCGAGACCATCCATATCGGCGCAGAAGCGGTCACCATCGGCATTCAGGGTGAAGACGCAATCACCGCCGGCTTTGCGATCGGAGCGGACGGCCGCCGCTCCAAGACCCGCGAAAGTGCAGGCGTCGGCGTGAAAACCTGGTCCTACCCGCAAACGGCCGTGGTGATGAACTTCATCCACAGCCTGCCGCACCAGAACGTCTCGACGGAGTTCCACACCGAATCGGGTCCGTTCACCCAGGTCCCACTGCCCGGCCTGCGCTCGAGCCTCGTCTGGGTCCTGCCGCCGCAGGAAGCCGACAGGATGATCTCGCAGTCACCGGATCAACTCTCGGCCGAAGTCGAGGCGCGCATGCAGTCCATGTTGGGCAAGGTTCAGGTGGAGGACGGCGTCCAGGCCTGGCCCCTCTCGGGCATGACGGCCCGTCAGTATGGCAAGGGCCGCTCCGCCTTCATCGGCGAAGCCGGTCACGCTTTCCCGCCGATCGGTGCCCAGGGCTTGAACCTCAGCCTGCGCGACATCGCAGCCCTGGAAGACATTCTGCTCGACCCGAGTTCTTCACCGATTGCGGCGGACGCGGGCGACCGCTTCGACCGCAAGCGCCGGCTTGACATCGCAAGCCGAACGGCAAGCGTCGATCTTCTCAACCGATCGCTGCTGTCGGGCCTGCTGCCCGTTCAGATGCTGCGGGCGGCCGGCCTCCAGGTGCTGGCGAGCGTCGGCCCACTGCGCAATCTCGTCATGCAGGAAGGCGTGGCGCCCGGGCGTGGACTGAAGAACCTGCCGTCACTGCTACGGGAAAAGGTCCGCCGGTAGGTAACCCTGGGTGATGGCGAATAGCAGCGCCGACACCGAGAATACCGAAATGACCGTGGTGATCAGGATCGTCGCAGACGCCCTCTCCTGCCACACGCCATATTGCTGGCCGATGACGAAGACATTTGTGGCCGTCGGCAGCGAGGCGAGCAGCACTGCAGTATAGACCCAGAGCGGGTCGAAGTTTCCGACAAAACTCAGGACGACATAGACCAGGATCGGATGCAGCACGAGCTTGATCGGCACGATGTAGCCGATCTCGGCGGGAATGCGCTTGAGCGGCCGCAGCGCAAGCGTCACGCCCATGGCAAACAGAGCGCAAGGGGCCGCCGCCTGAGCGAGGTAGTCGATCAGGCGTTGCAGCGCGAGCGGTGGCTCGAAGGCAAAGGCGGCGGCCACGAAACCCACCAAGGTCGCGATGATGAAGGGATGGGTCAGGATCTTTCTCGCCACATCGAGCGCCAGTTGCAACGGCGGACGCTTGTCGCCAACGGCAAAGGCCATCAAGGCGGGGGCGGCAATGAAATGCGCCGCGTTCTCGAAGCAGAAGACGAGTGCGACCGGGACGGCAGCCTTTTCGCCGAAGGCGAGCAGCGCCAGGCCCGGCCCCATGTAACCGATATTGCCATAGGCGCCCGCCAGCGCCTGGACGGTCGATTCGGCGATGTTGTTACCGCGAACATAGCGGCCGATCACAAAGACGAGGACAAAGATCGAATAGGTGGCCGCAAGGCAGGCTGCGATGAAGTCGATCCGCGTCAGCTGTTCGATCGGCGTGCGCGAAACGAGCTTGAAGAACAGCGCCGGCAGCGTGACGTAGATGACGAAGAAGTTCAGCCAGCCGAGCGCCTGGGCGGAATGATCGCCGAGCTTCCCCGACACGTAGCCGATCAGGATCAGGCCGAAAAACGGCAAGACCAGCGCGATGATATCCGCCATGGCTCACTCCCCCCGAACGCGACGATGCGTTCAGACCGGACTTAGCCGATTTGCGACAGGATTGGAAAGGTCTGCTGAAACCAGATCGCCATGTCGGAGACATAACCGAAGATGAAGGCAAGCCCGGTCAGCACCAGCAGCCCGCCCATGGCTTTTTCCACCACGCCGAGATGCCGGCGGAAGCGCGTGAGAAACCGCATGAAGGCGCCCGAGAAGCCGGCCGCGATCCAGAAGGGCACGGCAAGCCCCAGAGAATAGATCGCCAGCAGCAGCGCACCATCCCCGACGGTCTCCTTCGAGGCCGCAACCCCGAGGATGGCGCCCAGGACCGGGCCGATGCAGGGCGTCCAACCGAAGGCGAAAGCGAGACCCATCACATAGGCGCCCGAAAGCGTTGCGGGCTTTCCCCCGCCTGCGAATCGATATTCCGAGGAAAGCAGCCCGAGGCGGAAGACGCCGAGGAAGTTCAGCCCCATGATGATGATGATAACGCCGCCGATCTTCGACAAGAGATCCATGTGCTGACGCAAAAGCCCGCCAATCGTCGAGGCACCGGCACCGAGCGCGACGAAGACGGTGGCAAAACCGAGCGTGAAGACAAGCGCCGTCAACATCACCGTCCGGCGGGCAGCCGCATTTTCAGCCTGGGCTCCGTCGCGGAACTGATCCACCGAAATACCGGCCATATAACAGAGATACGGCGGCACCAGCGGCAGCACGCAGGGCGAAAGGAACGACAGGGCTCCGGCCAGAAGCGCGCTGAAAAAGGAAATATCGGCAATCGACACTGTGAACTCCGGAACCCGAACCGGCCCTTCCTAATCCCGCAAGCCGGTGCTTGCCAATCACCATTGCGTAGACTGCGACAACAGGACTGAATTTTGCTGCCGAAACTGCATTTTTGCGGTTGACCGGCCGGGGTCACCTGCCTATGTTCCGCGCACTTCTTGAGGCGGCGCAAAACCGCACGGGAGAGCGTAGCTCAGCCGGTAGAGCAACTGACTTTTAATCAGTAGGTCCAGGGTTCGAATCCCTGCGCTCTCACCACTCCTCGCAAGTCTTTAGCGACGCGATTACCCCCAACAACCGAGAGATTGCCTTACCCACGTCTCAAGGCCATCGGAATATTCCGCAAGCCTTGCTTCCCGTCGTCTGTGACACGGTGGCTAGACTGGCTCGATGTAAAATGTCGGCGCCGGATAGAGTGCCGGTCTCTGGTCGCGCAGGACGCGCGCGGTGCGATGCGGCCGTGTGCCGGGCCCCGTGTCGAGATAATGCTGGGTTACCAGCGGGCGGAAGCCGTCGGCCCTGATCCAGTAATGGATATGCGGCGGTCGAGGCCAGTATTCAGCCGGAAAGACCGAAAGAACATCAAATCGGCCCTGCGAATCAGCGATCACTGTGCCGCGCAGATCGATCTGGTCGTCGCGAAAATCGCTATAGTCCCCGCTTTCTTGCGGGTGATAGCGACCTCGACCGTCCGTCTGCCATAGTTCGAGCCTTGCGCCAGCAACCGGCACATCGGGGGCCGCCGCGTTCATCACCTGGCCTGCGATCCGCATCACCTCCCCCGGCTTGCCAAAGCGGTTCAGATCGCGAACTACGGGGGTGTTGCTGATGTAATAGGGGCCCTCCATGTCGTCAGAGGTCGGGATCATGGCCTCCTGTGCTTTGGCCCAGGAGACCGAGAGGCCAAGGCTGGCCGGCACCATGGCGGCAAATTTCAGAAACCTGCGGCGGGCGGGGGCCTTCCTCTGGTCGGTCATGGTTTGTCTCCTGTCGTTGACGCGGCCGGCAACCACCGGCTCGAAAAGGCAGTGGGCCGAGGGCCGCAGCCCCCGCCACCAGGCTCATTTCATCGGTTCGAACATAGGCAGGCCGGAGGCGGTTTCCAGCACCTCGTCCTGGCCGACATCCCAATGTTCTGCGATTTTGCCATTCTCGACGCGGTAGATGTCCACGACGATCAGCGGCGTTGGTCCCCAGCCGGTATAGCGACCATGGATGGCCACCAGATCGCCTTCGGCGATCACCATGCCGATTTCATAGGTCATGTTGGCCGGCATGTCCTTCAGCGCCTCCTTCAGCACCGCGCTGGTTGAGGCAAGACCCGGGTTACGCTGCATGTAGCTGTCGGCCCAATAGCGGTCGATCGCGGTCAGATCCTTCTTGGAAAATAGCTCCGTGACAGCCTTCACGACAAAATCCTTGTTGGATTCTTGCGCCATGGCGGTTCCAGCAAGGGATGAAAAGGTGAGCGCGAGCGCAAGCGCGCCGGATCTGAGAAGGGACATGGAAGATTCCTATTTTTGAGGTTTCACGAGCGAGATCAAGCCGGCACCGAACCGATTGGGAAGCGCAAGACAGAGCGTCACAACAAGTAGGTATCCGTTCGATACCAACGTCCTATTTATAATGTTGCAATTGATAAAGGAGGCACTTTTTGGTAACCGTGCCAAATCTGATCAGGAACCCGTGAGGACGTCGTGATTATACAAGAATCGTCAGAGACCCCCGGCATTTCGCTTGACCCGGCGACCTGTCCCGTCCGCCATGTGCTGGACGGCGTCAGCGACAAGTGGTCCATCTTGGTCATGGCGGCGCTGCATCTTTCGGCGCGCCGTTTCTCGGAATTGCGTCGCGACATCCCCGACCTATCGCAAAAGGTGCTGACGCAGACGCTGCGAAAGCTGGAACGAGACGGGCTGATTGAACGCATCGTCACTCCAACGGCCCCGCCGCGGGTGGATTATCTGCTGCGCCCTTTGGGTCAGAGCCTGTTCGCTCGATTTTCCCCTCTCGCCACCTGGGCGATTGAGCATCGAGCCGAGATCGACGCCGCCCGGTCTATGTATGATGCACGGAAATAGCCGGTCAGGCCGACCATATGCTCAGCCTCCAGCACTCATCTGAAAGCAGTTGCCGCACCTCCCACCAACCTTACCAATGTTTCACTGTCCTTTCCGCCGCGAAGGTCTATCTGCATCAATAGGGAACCCGTC
Organism: Rhizobium sp. AAP116; assembly: GCF_001295785.1. NCBI lineage: Bacteria > Pseudomonadati > Pseudomonadota > Alphaproteobacteria > Hyphomicrobiales > Rhizobiaceae > Rhizobium > Rhizobium sp. AAP116. The sequence goes on along the minus strand of NZ_LJIB01000036.1, from coordinate 14,688 downwards.
GCCACTTGACCCCGATCAAGGGCGACGGCCCGAGCTTGGGCCATGGTCCCGGCAAAGTGAGAATGCAGTGTGACGGAGCAGACGTGAGCGAAGACGTAACACCGGAGAACTCGGCCGAAGCCGAGGAACTGAAAGCGATCCTGGCCAATGCCGCGCGGCCAAAGCGGCGCTGGGGTCTGCGCGTTTTTGTCATCCTCGCCCTCGCTGGTCTCGGCTACGGCGCCTATCTCTGGTCGGCCGGTGGCACGACGGTGAGCTATACGACGTCGGAGCTGAAACCTGGCAATCTGACGGTAATCGTCACCGCCACCGGGTCGGTCGAGCCCACCGTTCAGGTCGACGTTTCCTCGGAACAATCAGGCACCGTGCGGGAGGTACTGGTCGACTACAACAGCGAGGTGAAAAAGGGCGACGTCTTGGCGCGCCTCGATACCGACAAGCTGAATGCCGATCTGAAGGCCAAGGAAGCTGCGCTTGCCTCTGCCCGTGCCTCCGTTTCCAAGGCTGAGGCCGACGAGCAGTCCGCCAAGGCCAAGCTCGACCGGCTGACCACGCTGGTCTCCAGCCGAGTCTCCACCCAGCAGGATCTCGACACCGCCGAATACACCTTCCAGGCCGCATCTGCCGCGCGCCAGAGCGCAGACGCCGATGTCATCTCGGCACAAGCTGCTCTCGAACAGGCGAATCTGTCGCTCTCCAAGGCGACCATCGCGTCGCCGATCGACGGCATAGTTCTCTCGCGCAATGTCGATCCCGGCGCCACGGTGGCAGCCTCGCTGGAGGCGCCGACACTCTTCACCATCGCGGGCGATCTCCGGGAAATGGAGCTGCAGGTCTCTATCGACGAGGCCGATGTCGGGCAGGTCGCCGTGGGTCAGACCGCCACCTTCACTGTCGATGCCTTTCCCGATCAGCGTTTCCCGGCCGAGATCACCTCGATCCGCTATGCGTCCGAAACGGTGAACGATGTCGTGACCTATAAGGGCATCCTGTCCGTCGCCAATGACGAGCTTCTGCTGCGCCAGGGCATGACGGCGACCGCCGACATCGTCGTCCAGTCGGTCGAAGACGGCCTGCTCATTCCCAATGCCGCCTTGCGTTACTCGCCCCCCGCCACGCAGACCGAGACCGCCGAAGGCGGCAGCGGCGTCTTCAGCCTGTTTCGCCCACCACGCATGGCACCCGCCAGCGCGCCTGAGCCGACGGGCAGCGAACGCACCATCTGGCTCTTGCGCGACGGTCAGCCGGTCGCCGTCAACATCGAGATCGGTTCCTCCGACGGGCAGAATACGGTGATCCTCAAGGGCGACGTGAAGGAAGGCGACCGGGTGATCACCGATCAAACGGTTCGCAACGGTTGAGGCACAGGATGGCAGTGGCCCCGCTCATCGAGTTTCGCCAGATTTCCCGCATCTATGGCCGCGGTGAAGCAACCATTCGCGCGCTGGACAAGGTCGACCTGACGATCGATCGGCATGAATTCGTCGCGATCATGGGCCCGTCCGGCTCGGGCAAATCGACCGCCATGAACATCCTCGGCTGCCTGGATGTGCCGACCTCCGGCCAGTACCTGTTTCAGGGCATCGACACGACGGGCTTCGACCGAGCGCAATACACGTTGCTGCGCCGTCACATGCTGGGCTTTGTCTTCCAGGGTTTCAACCTGCTCGCCCGCACCTCGGCCGTCGAGAATGTCGAACTGCCTCTGGTCTATCGTGGCATGGATGCCCGTGAACGGCGAACCCGCGCCTTGACCGCGCTGTCGCAGGTCGGTCTGGCCGGCCGCGAAAACCACACGACCCAGGAACTATCCGGCGGCCAGCAGCAACGTGTGGCCATTGCCCGGGCGATCGTCACCAGCCCATCCGTGCTCCTGGCCGACGAGCCGACCGGCAATCTCGACACGAAGACCAGCCGCGAGATCATGGAACTGATCACCGGCCTCAACCGTGACCACGGAATAACCGTCATCATGGTCACCCACGAAGACGATATTGCAGCCTATGCCAAGCGCACGCTGCGTTTCGTCGATGGCCATATCCAGTCCGACACCCATGCTGGAGCGGTGGTCGCCGATGTTCTTTGAGACCCTGAAGCTCGCACTCCGCGCCATCCGCCGCAATCTGTTGCGCTCCTTCCTCACTGTGCTCGGCGTCGTCATCGGCGTCGCCGCCGTCATCGCGATGGTGACGATCGGCAACGGCACCACGGCTCAGGTCACGGCGGAAATCTCCAAGCTTGGCACCAACCTGCTCTTCGTCCGCCCCGGCCAATTCGGCCCCGGTCGCGCGGCAACCGATGCCAAGAAGTTCACCATCCGGGACCTCGACGCGATACGAGAGCAGATCCCGGGCCTGCGCGCCGTGGCCGCCATCAACCAGTCCAGCCAGACGGTGGTTTTCAGCGGCCAGAGCCGGCAGACCACGATCATCGGCTCGGGTAACGATTATCTCGTGGCCCAGAACTGGGAACTCGCCTCCGGCCGTAGTTTCATGCCATCCGAAGAGCGCGGCGGACAGGCCGTCTGCATCATCGGTGAGACGGTGCGCTCCAGGCTGTTCGGCTCGACCCCGGCCGTCGACCAGACCATCCGCGTCGGCAATGTCGCCTGCCAGGTGATCGGCCTTCTCGACAAGAAGGGGCAAAGCGGCATGGGCAGCGACCAGGATGATGTCGTGATGATGCCGCTCAAGGTGTTCCAGCGCCGCATCGGCGGCTCGACGGATATCTCCAGCATCATGCTCTCGGCCGAAGACGGCGTATCCACGGCAAAGGTGCAGGCCGATGTCGAACGCCTGCTGCGCGAGCGCCGCAAGATTATTGCTGGTCGCGACGATGATTTCACCGTCAACGACATGACCCAGATGGCAGCGACGCTCACCGGCACCACGACGCTGATGACGGGCCTGCTCGGTGCGGTCGCCGCCGTCTCGCTGCTCGTCGGCGGCATCGGCATCATGAACATCATGCTGGTGTCCGTCACCGAGCGAACGCGCGAGATCGGCATCAGGCTGGCGATTGGCGCAGTCGAGCGCCAGGTGCTGATGCAGTTCCTCGTCGAAGCGGTCACGCTGTCCGTCTTCGGCGGCGTGGTTGGCATCGCGCTTGGCCTTGGCATCGCCTATACGGCCGTAACCCTGATGTCGGTCCCCTTTGTCGCGAGCCCCTCGATCATCCTGCTCGCCTTCGCCTTTTCCGCAGCGATCGGCATGGTCTTCGGCTATTTCCCCGCCCGCCGCGCCGCGCAGATGAACCCGATCGACGCGCTCCGCCACGAATGACGGCCGGTCCCGGAACTGCGCGACCAGCTTGGGGCAAACTTGGCATGCTGTAGCTTGACCTAATGGATGCGTGGCCCGGCTATGCGTTCATGAGTATTTTGACCAGCAGAGGGAGTAAGCCCATGTCCGCCTTTCCGGACCGCGACACCGTCGCCGCCAAGATCGCCTCTATGCAGGAACCCGACCAGGCCTTCCTGAAGCTCATCTTCGAAAACCCGGCCCAGGACGATGCCTTGCTTGAAGGTCTTTACGTCTATCTCGAGATCGCCTCGGAATCCCGGTTTCTGAATTCGTTGAAGCTCGAGCGCAATGGCGAGTGGATCGGCGCGAATGCCCCGGCTCGCCTGCAGATCCGCCTGATGGAGGCCGCCCGTTCCAGCCAGCACCCGGCATTTGCCGCCTTCCGCACCGGTCTCAATCGTTCCGGAGGCCTCGAGCGTGCCTATCCCAAGGCCGCCGTCTGACCGCGGTCTCACTGCGGAATCGGCATGCTGACCGAGAGGATCGGCCCCATGGGGAACAGCCGGTCCATCCGCTTTTCTTCGGCGATGAACACGCTCGAAATCGTGCCGTCGAGATAGAGTGCGTTGGCGCAACCGAGCCTGTCGCGAAACAGGCGGGCGAAATCGTAGAACCGGACCGGCACCCGCGACACCACCATGTGCACCTGCCCCTCGGCATCGACGCCGATACCGTTGCGGATCTTGAAGCTGTCGCTATCGGCCAGAAACCGCGGATGCAGTCTGCCGTCGATGACCAGCATCGGGCCGGACTGCGTGCCGAAGTCGGGTGTCAGTCCGCTGGCGACGAAGGCCTTGGTCTCGATCACCGACGCCTTGCCATCCTTCATCAGGAAGACACCGTTCGGCAGCAGGTGAAAATTCCCCCATCCTCCGCCCGTGACAGCCGGTTTCAGCATCTTGCCATATTCGGCGAAGTAACCGACCGGCGACAGATCGTCGTGATACATGCCGGCATTCATCGCAAATGTCAGCACGCGCCGCTCGGCCCAGAGCTGGCGCCTCAAGCTGGCAAACCCGCCATAGACCTGCCCCTCGGGCGAGGCCAGATGCAGCCGGATCTCCTCGCGGCCAGGATCGAACCGGCAGGCGAGATAGCGGGCATCCCCGTCGATAAGGTCCTCGCAGGCCGCTAGCGCCAGCGATGGTAGGAAAAAGCATGCAATAAGCACGATGGATTTCAGACAGTAACGCACGCGGGACCCTCGGTGGAGAGAACCTCATGGCGGTGATTCCGGGCTTTGTGAAGGCTTTCTTCTTGCATTACATCTTGGACAACCAAAAATTACAGAATTCACAAATGCAATCTCTTCCAAGCATCTATTCCACTTAGAACACATGCACCGGACTTATAGATCGAGGTGATCATGAGCTGCATAAAAGGCCAACGTCTCCGCCTGCGCGCCGCGACCGCAGATGATGCTGAAGCCCGCTTTTCGTTGGGGCACAGCCCGGACATTGTTCGAATGTTCGGGGTAAGCCAAGCAGATCATAAAGCTATGACCCGGGAAGCGGCAAAAGCCTGGGCTCTCGGCCAGTCGAATGACCCTTACGCCTGGATTATTGAAGTCGGTGGACGGTTAATCGGCGAAATCAAACTCCACACTATAAACACTGTTGATCGCCGGGCCTCCATGGCGATCGCGATCTATGACCGCCAGTTGCTCGGCAAGGGCTTTGGAAGCGAGGCAATCCAGCTGCTTTTGCACCACGCCTTCACGCAACTGAACCTCCACCGGATTGCAGTGCGTGTTCTTGCCTATAATGAGCGAGCCATAAAGGCCTACAAGAAGTGTGGATTTGTGGTTGAAGGACGAGAGCGAGAGACCGCGTTCGTCGACGGCATCTGGCATGACGACCTGATGATGGGCATCCTTTCCAGGGAATATAATCGGTAGTGCCAGGAAATTTCGCCCAAGCAAAAACGAAAATAGACTTCTTGTCGTCTTGCCACTTGACCGGTGCTGTTTGAAAGCGCGCCGGCAGATACCGGGCCTCGTTCTCACCATCATCCCGGCAGCGTCAGAGCCCGCATGTGAAACTTGAGCTGAGCGTCCGGGTAGCGGTGCCCATCACCAACCGGACAGGCATTGCGGGCGAGACAACCCGACGCCATGCAACCACCCTGCCCTTCAGGGCTCGCCAGATGCGCGCGGCACGCCGCCACTTCGAACCCGTCCAGCGAGATGGCGCCGACAGGGCATGTCGACAGGCAAGGTTTGTCGCGACAGGTCTCGCAGGGCTGCGGCCCGGTCACAGGCCGCTCCTCCTGTGCTTCGTCCCAGTTGCGAAACAGAAGCGCCCCACGATAGCTGTGCCAGAGACCGAACTGCGGATGGATCAGGATCCCGAGCGGCGATGCTTTCAGTCCCTCGGCCCGCATCGCCCAGCGCTGGAAGGGTTGGTAAGGCGGATCTGACGGATAGCACGCTTCCGCCTCGATCTCGCCGGCGACCTGATCGATCACCAGCTTTGACCATCGGTCGAGCGGATCGGCGCCACCATGGTCGGCTTGCGCCATCCGCCAGCGCTCGAAATGCGGCCACATTGCACCACCCATGACCCCGATCAGGAGAGCGGCCTTTGCCGGCGCGCCGTCGGCAAGCATCGGCGCCTCGTCTTCCCCTCCGAAGTGAACAAGTCCGCGCGGCGCAAGTCCATGCGCAGCGAACCGCGCCTCGAGACTGTGCACAACGAATGAAGGGCCGCTCATCGCGGCCCCTCGATCTTGTAGTGGGGTCGCCAGACCTCCTCTTGGATCATGTCGGCAACCTGGTTGGCTCCGCCTTGCTCCCTGGCAACGGGACCCTTTCAAGTGAAGGCGTCAGGCATCGAATTCTTGCGGCTTGCGATGAAAGCAAGCAGCGCCTCGTCGATATCAGGATCGAGCGCCGGCGCCTCGTAAGCGTCGAGCCACGAACGGCAGAGCACATTGGCGCGGTCCTCGATCCGCTTGCGACCTTCGATTTCCCACTGCTCGAAAGAGTTGTTGTCGGCGAGCGCCGAGCGGTAGAAGGCCGTCTGGAAATTCGCCTGCGTATGGGCGCAGCCCAGATAGTGCGCACCCGGACCCACTTCGCGGATGGCATCCATCGCCTGACCGTCTTCGGTCAGATCGACGCCCTGTGCCATCTTCTGCATCATGCCGAGCTGGTCCTGATCGATCATGAACTTCTCGTAGCAGGCAGCAAGGCCGCCCTCGAGCCACCCGGCCGCGTGCAGGACGAAATTGGCACCGGCAAGCAGCGTCATGTTGAGCGTATTGGCGCTCTCATGGGCTGCCTGCGCATCCGGAACCTTCGACGCACAGAGCGAGCCGCCCGTACGGAAGGGCAGCCCCATGCGCCGCGCGAGCTGGGCAGCTCCATAGGACACCAGTGCCGGCTCCGGCGTACCGAAGGTCGGCGCACCCGACTGCATCGAGATCGAAGCGGCAAACGTCCCGAACAGCACCGGCGCACCCGGACGGATGAGCTGGGTGAACGAGGCACCAGCCAGAACTTCCGCCAGGATCTGCGTCAGCGTGCCCGCAACCGTGACCGGGCTCATTGCGCCGGACAGGATGAAAGGCGAGATGACCGAGGCCTGACCGTGACGGGCATAGACCTTGGCCGCGCCGAGCATGGTCTCGTCGAAGACCATCGGCGAGTTGGCGTTGATCAGGTTCAGCATGACGCAATTGTTTTCGACGAACTCGTCACCGAAGACGAGCTTGGCCATCGCCACCGAATCTTCCGCCCGCTCCGGTGCCGTGACCGAGCCCATGAACGGCTTGTCGGAATATTTGATGTGGCTGTAGACCATGTCGAGGTGACGCTTGTTCACCGGAATGTCGACCGGTTCGCAAACCGTGCCGCCCGACGAATGCATCGATGGCGCCATATAGGCCAGCTTCACGAAGTTGCGGAAATCCTCGAGCGTCGCATAACGGCGAACGCCTTCGAGATCGCGCACGAAAGGCGAGCCATAGACCGGCGCAAACACCGTGGCATTGCCGCCGATCGGCACGCTGCGCTCGGGATTGCGGGCGTGCCAGGTGAATTCCGACGGGGCCGTCTTCAAGAGTTCGCGACACAAACCCTTCGGGAAATGCACGCGTTCGCCCTTCACGTCGGCGCCAGCCTGTCTCCACAGCTCCAACGCTTCTGCGTCTTCACGGAATTCGATGCCGATCTCTTCGAGAACGGTGTCGGCATTGCGCTCGATCAGCTCCAGGCCTTCCTCGTCGAGGACCTCGTAGGTTTTGATCTTGCGGGTGATATAGGGCATCGACGGACCGGCACCGCCGCCGCTGCGCGATGCCCTGCGGGCCGCAGCCCCTCGTCCTTCGCCGCGTTGGCGGCGGCCTGCTCCCGGTTCTGCCGTGATGTCGTCCATGTCTGCTTCCTCGCTCGAGCGCTCGTCCGCGCTGCTTCTCTCCTCCATTATGCTATTCCAATCCGCATGTGAAACCATCCTTTATGCGCCAACCGCTTGCGTCTCACAGACATCGCCTTTTGGGCGTACTAGTCCCGGACCGTCGCTTTTCAGGGTTGCCACGTCGTAATCGAAAAGAGTTTTTCACGAACTTGAGGTTTAACTTTCGATCGGGCAGTCTCATGCCCGGCGCGACCGGAATCGCGTTTGAAAAGAAGCGGGAAGCACCACCATGGCCGAAGACGACATCATTCTTTCCGAACTCTCCGATGAAGAGCTCGTGCAGCAGATGCATGACGACCTCTATGACGGCCTCAAGGAAGAGATCGAGGAAGCGACACGTATTCTGCTCGACCGTGGCTGGGCACCCTACGACATCCTCACCCAGGCACTTGTCGAAGGCATGCGCATCGTCGGCATCGACTTCCGCGATGGCATTCTCTTCGTCCCGGAAGTTCTCTTGTCCGCCAACGCCATGAAATCAGGCATGACGATCCTGCGCCCGCTGCTCGCCGCAACCGGCGCACCGAAGCAGGGCAAGATGGTCATCGGCACCGTCAAGGGCGACATCCATGACATCGGCAAGAACTTGGTCGGCATGATGATGGAAGGCGCCGGCTTCGACGTCATCGACCTCGGCATCAACAACCCGGTTGAAAACTATCTGGAAGCCCTGGAACGCGAAAAGCCCGATATCCTCGGCATGTCGGCACTTTTGACCACGACCATGCCCTACATGAAGGTCGTGATCGACACGATGAAGGAAAAGGGCATTCGCGACGATTATGTCGTGCTCGTCGGCGGCGCGCCGCTCAACGAGGAGTTCGGCAAGGCTGTCGGTGCCGACGCCTATTGCCGCGATGCCGCTGTCGCCGTTGAAACGGCCAAGGAATTCATTTCCCGCAAGCACAACAGCATGGGTGCTCGCGCCTGAGGTTGAGAAACAGAGAAGCCGGCCTTAGAGGCCGGCTTCTGCGTAAACGTCGTCCTGAGGGGCATTCGCCATGGATTGCCATGCGACATGCCCTCCGGCGTACAGGATGGCCGCCATCATGTAGATGGCACTGGCCTTTGCAATCGTCGTGAGCGTCATGCTCCCTCTCCTGTTACAGCGCCGCTCAGGGCCTTGCCGCGCCTCGGTGGTTAGCGCGAAGCCGCAGCGTCGACGTTGCGGCCCGCAGACTGCGTCGCGTCGACGGTGTTGGCGGCATCCTGGCCAACGCCACGGATCGTATTGCCGCAGGACGACAGTGCGAAGACGGTGAGAACGAGGACTGCGCCGGCTGTCAGTTTTTTCGCCATCATGTTGATGTACCTTCTGTATGGGTGACGAGTGGAATGCGATGGAACAACGCGCCAAATCAAAAAAGGTTCACGTGATTGCGTGCGGAGCGATTGCCCGCGAGATTCTGGCCGTCAAAGCCCTGAATGGCCTTGAGCATCTGACGTTGGAATGTCTGCCCGCCATCTGGCATGTCTGGCCGGAGAAGATTGCACCGGCGCTGCGCGAAAAGATCGCTGAAGCCCGCTCTGCCGGCCATGACAACATCTTCATTGGTTATGCCGAATGCGGCACTCAAGGCGAAGTTGACAGAATCTGTCGCGAGGAAGGCATCGAGCGCCTGTCTGGGCCTCACTGTTATGCCTTCTTCACCGGCACCGAGAAGTTTCTCGCTGAATGCGAGACCGAATTTACCGCATTCTACCTGACCGACCTGATTACCCGCCAGTTCGAGGCCTTCGTCATCGAACCCCTGAAGCTCGACCGGCACCCCGAACTGCGCGACATGGTCTTCGGCAATTACACGAAGATCGTCTACCTCGCCCAGACCGAGGACGCCGAACTGCAAGCCAAGGCGAAATGGGCGGCAGACTATCTGAAGCTGGACTACGAATACCGCTTCACAGGCTACGGCGATCTGCAGCCTGAACTGGTTGCGGCAGCACTGGGCGCCGCCCCGGCCGCCTGATCATCTCAAATTTGGGTGACCTCTGCGTCAGCGCACCGAATTCGCAACGCTGCGACCGGCATCCTGCGTCGCGTCGACCGCATTGCCGAGATCATTGCCAATCCCGCGGATGGTGTTGCCGCAAGAGGAAAGGCCGAACATGATGGCGATGATGAGGGCGCCGACACCTGCAAAGCGCTGAGAAAAAACAGTCATCCTGATTCCCCGTCTGATCGATATCCGACGTCTTAGGTGCCCAGCACATGCGGAAAAATCAAGGCAGCGGCTTACGTCGATGATCAGATAACTCGACCTATCGCTCTTCACTCTCCCTTCACCATTCGCAAAAGCGTGACCGTGTCACCGATCCGCTTTAATTTCCCTGTAATCTACCCTTGCGACACTGCCAGTCAGGTCAACAAAGAACCAAGAGAAAACGAATGACCGACAGGGCGGAAACATGGGTGGCAGGTCTTGCCACCGCGCGTGAACACAAGCATCCCGAAAACCTCTCGGATCTTCTGGTCCGGTTGGCCCGCACGACGGACCGCAAGGTGACGATCCGCGACATCGCGATCGCGCTGCAGGACCGCTCCTTCGGCGCCTTTCTTCTGGTCTTCGCGCTTCCGAATCTCGTGCCGATGCCACCGGGTGCCACCTTCATCCTGGGGCTACCCTTGATCTTCGTCGCCTGGCAGATGATGGCCTCTCCGGGCGGGCGTGTGTTCTTTCCTCGTGTCGTGAGCGATTACGGCGTCGAGCCGCAGACCTTCGAGGCAATCGTCAAGCGTCTGGTTCCCTGGATGCGCTGGGCCGAAAAGCTGGTAGTCCCACGCTTCTGGCTGTTCGAGAGCCGCTTTGCCGAACGGCTTATCGGGGTGTTCGCGCTGATCCTCGCCATCGTCGTCTTCCTGCCGATCCCGCTCGGAAACTGGCCTCCGGCCTTTGCGCTGGCAGTCCTCGGCTTTGCCCATTCCCAGCGTGACGGTCTCGGTGTCGTCGCCGGCTGTGTGATCGGAGTGCTTTCTCTCGTCGTCGCCGCCTTTGTCGTCTACACCGCCGTGGCCGTTGTCGCGCTCGTCGTATGATCATGGAGAACGCAGCCGAAGCGACATCCCGCCGCGTAGTCGTCATGACCGCCGGCGGGCTCAATCCCATTATTGTCATCCAGCATCTCGCCAAGGCCGGCATGGATGTCCACGTTCTCCTGGAAAACCCGGAGGGAAAGGGCGAGATCACCCGACGTCGCGCACGGAGACTGGGCTGGATTGCAGCGCTCGGCCAGCTTGGCACGATGATCGCCGCCCGCCTTCTGCGCCGCCTTGCGGATCGCCGTGTCGAGGCGCTGTTGGCCGAACATGATCTGGACCGCACACTGCCCGACACTGTCCCGATCCATCCGGTCACCTCGATCAACGCCCCGGAGACGAAAGTCCTCGTCGAGCAGTTGAAGCCCGGCGCCATCCTGCTCGTATCGACCCGCTTGATGTCGGCGCGTCAGCTCGCCGCCATGCCCTGCCCGGTCATCAACCTGCATGCCGGGATCAATCCGAACTATCGCGGCCAGATGGGCGGCTACTGGTCGCTGCGCGAAAACGACCCGCAAAATTTCGGCGCCACCCTGCATCTCGTCGATGCCGGAACGGATACCGGCGGCACGCTCTACGAGGTCCGCACGAAACCCGCATCATCAGACTTCATCTCCACCTATCCCCTTCTGCTGACCCTTGCCGCTCTGGACATCACCCGCCAATCGATCGACGACGCGCTCAACGGTCGCCTCGCCCCCATCAAGCCGCAAGGTCCGTCCGCCCTGCGCTTCCCACCCACTCTCTGGTCGTGGATCTGGTGCGGTCTCACGCGCCGAATCTGGTAAAAACATCAGGACTCATGGCAGCGTCGTTTTTGGCGACAAGCGACGTCGTGAAAAGCGCAGTCCGGCGAATGCCCCCCGTGCATTCTGGCACCAAAGGGAGAGAGTGGCATGGCAGACAAGATCGTCGTTTACTGGCGGGATATTCCGGCTCAGGTGATCGTCAAGCAGGGTCGCAAATCGGCCAAGCGCGAGCTCTCGCTGCGCTTCACCGAGGCGATCGATATGGCCGCGATGCGCACTGGCGCTGCCGAAACCGACGCCTATCTCGCTGACTGGCGCAAGGCTGATCCGGTGCCGGTCGGTGACGACCTCGAAGCCGAAGCCGAAACGGCAGCCGCCGAAATAGAAGCCGCCTACGACAAGGCCCGCCTCGTGGCGCTTGTCCATGCCGGAGGCCGCGACAATGGGTGAACCTGTTCTCGTGGATCCCGGCCCGCCAAAAAAGGGCAATGCCGCTCCCGCAGCCAAGGCAAAGACTGGCGCGTTCACACCGGCAGGCGTTTCGCCCAACCGCCGCGCCCGCCGCTCCTATACGATCCGCCTCTGGGCCGTGCGCAATTCGCGTTTCCTCGAATGGTTCTACCGCAACTTCGCCAATGCCTTCCTCTTCCTCCATCCGGTCTGGAAGAAGCTCGGCTACAACAGGGTTGAAACCCCGGTCACCTTCGTCGAGCGCAATGTGAAGGGCTTGCTCTTCGACTGTCGCATGTGTGGCCAGTGCGTCTTGTCTTCGACCGGCATGTCCTGCCCGATGAACTGTCCCAAACAGCTGCGCAACGGACCCTGCGGCGGCGTGCGCGCCAACGGCAATTGCGAGGTCGAGCCCGACATGCCCTGCGTCTGGGTTCAGGCCTGGAACGGCTCGCGCAACATGGTCGCAGGAGACGCGATCCTGAAAGTGCAGAAGCCGGTCAACCAATCGCTGCGCGAGACATCCTCCTGGCTGCGCGTCACGGCGGAAGCCGCCGCCGAGCGCGAAAAGAACACGGCAAAGGAAGCCTGAGCATGACCCATATCGATGAAAATCCGCTTGGGGTCCACCTGCCGCTCGATCCCCTGCCCGGCCATTCCTCGCTCGGCCGACTGGAGCGCGTGTTGCGCCGCGGCGAATTCGCCGTCACCGCCGAACTCAACCCGCCTGATAGTGCCGACCCGGAAGACGTCTATGAGCGCGCCAAGGTTTTCGACGGCTGGGTCGACGGCATCAATGCGGTCGATGCCTCCGGCGCCAATTGCCACATGTCCTCGGTCGGCATCTGCGCGCTTCTGACCCGCATGGGTTACGCCCCGATCATGCAGATCGCCTGCCGCGACAAGAACCGCATCGCCATCCAGGGCGACGTTCTCGGTGCCGCCGCCATGGGCGTCGCCAACATCATGTGCCTGACGGGTGATGGCGCTCAGGCCGGCGACCAGCCTGGCGCCAAGCCCGTCTTCGATCTCGACTGCATGTCGCTCTTGGAGACCGTGCGCACCATGCGCGACGAATCGAAGTTCCTGTCCGGCCGCAAACTGACCAGTCCGCCCAAGGTATTCCTCGGCGCCGCGATCAATCCCTTTGCCCCGCCCTATGACTTCCGCCCCTATCGGCTTGGCAAGAAGATCGAGGCCGGCGCCCAGTTCGTCCAGAGCCAGTATTGCTTCGACGTGCCGATGTTCCGCGACTATATGGCGAAGGTCCGCGACCTCGGATTCCACGAGAAATGCTACATCCTCGTCGGCGTCGGTCCGCTCGCCTCTGCCAAGACGGCCAAGTGGATCCGCTCCAACGTGCCGGGCATCCACATTCCGGACCATGTGATCGCCCGCCTCGAGGGCGCACAGGACCAGAAGAAAGAAGGCAAACAGCTCTGCATCGACATCATCAATGAGGTGAAGGAGATCGAGGGCGTCTCCGGCGTACATGTCATGGCCTATCGCCAGGAGGAATATGTCGCCGAGATCGTCCATGAGTCGGGCATCCTGAAGGGCCGCCGCCCATGGAAGCGCGAGCACGGCCGCGCCGACGACATCGCTGCCCAGCGTATGCGCGAAATCGGCGCCGATCCGGTCCAGGACCAGCAGACGCTCGCAGGCCTTGCCGCCAATACCCAGCCCCATTGATTTTCCCCGGCTCTTGCCGGCACACCCCATTCCCGCCGTGCGAGAGCCGGCACCGACCGGAGGACTGAAATGACCCGCACCATCGTCGCATCCGCCACCAAGGAAATCATCATCGGTTTCGACCAGCCCTTCTGCGTCATCGGCGAGCGCATCAACCCGACGGGTCGCAAGAAGCTTGCTGCCGAAATGCAGGCCGGCAATTTCGACACGGTTATCAAGGATGCCCTGGAACAGGTCGCCGCGGGCGCCACCATGCTCGACGTTAATGCCGGCGTCACCTCCGTCAATCCGAACGAGACTGAGCCCGGCCTTCTGGTCAAGACCATGGAAATCGTCCAGGGCCTCGTCGACGTGCCGCTCGCGATCGATAGCTCCGTCACCGCCGCCATCGAGGCAGCCCTGAAGGTCGCCAAGGGGCGTCCGCTGGTCAATTCGGTCACCGGCGAGGAGGAAAAGCTCGAAGCCATCCTGCCGCTCTGCGCCAAGTACAATGTCCCGGTCGTTGCCATCTCCAACGACGAAACCGGCATCTCCCAGGATCCGGACGTCCGCTTTGCCGTCGCGAAGAAGATCGTAGAGCGCGCCATGGATTACGGCATCAAGCCGCATGACATCGTCGTCGACCCGCTGGTCATGCCGATTGGCGCCATCGGTTCGGCAGGCCTGCAGGTCTTTGCGCTGGTCCGCCGTCTGCGCGAAGAGCTGAAGGTCAACACCACCTGCGGCCTCTCCAACATCTCCTTCGGCCTGCCCCATCGTCACGGCATCAATGCCGGCTTCATCCCCATGGTCATTGGCGCCGGCATGACCTCTGCCATCATGAACCCCTGCCGCCCGCAGGAAATGGAAGCCGTCCGCGCCGCCAACGTGCTCAATGGCACCGACGAGAACTGCTACAACTGGATCAAGACCTATCGCGACTACAAGCCCGCCGAAGGCGGCGCCCACGCAGCCCCGGCCGCATCCCCCGCCTCAGCCTCGACCGGCGGCGGCCGCCGCGGCGGCCGTGCCGCGCGTGTGGGCGGTGGCGCACCGACGGAGTG
>NZ_LJIB01000035.1:0-25127 GCF_001295785.1 Rhizobium sp. AAP116 | reverse complement strand
GGCGGGAGCCCGCCGCTATACGCGATTATGCGTCGGCTTCGGTTTCGAGAGCCGGCTCGATCGGAGCTTCGGCAGAGGCGCCGATGTCACGACCGGAAGCGCCCTGCTGGCGAGCAATGCCGTCGATGGCAGCGCGCGAGATCAGTTCGCAGTAGAGAGCGATGGCGCGCGAAGCGTCGTCATTGCCCGGGATCGGATAGTCGATCAGGTCCGGATCGCAGTTCGAGTCGATGACAGCAACAACCGGGATGCCGAGGCGCTTGGCTTCGTCGATCGCGATCTTTTCCTTGTTGGTGTCGATGATGAACATCAGGTCCGGGGTGCCGCCCATGTCGCGGATACCGCCGAGAGCCTTTTCAAGCTTTTCGCGTTCGCGCTCAAGGTTCAGGCGCTCCTTCTTGGAGTAGCCAGAGGCTTCCGACGCCAGGATCTCGTCGAGCTTGCGCAGACGGGCGATCGAGTTCGAGATGGTCTTCCAGTTGGTCATCATGCCGCCGAGCCAGCGGGAGTTGACATAGTACTGGGCCGAACGCTTGGCGGAATCAGCGATGATTTCCGAAGCCTGACGCTTGGTGCCGACAAACAGAACGCGGCCGCCACGAGCGACGGTGTCGGACACGACCTGAAGGGCGCGCGACAGCATCGGAACGGTCTGAGCCAGGTCGATGATGTGGATGTTGTTACGATCGCCGAAGATGTACGGCTTCATCTTCGGGTTCCAGCGGTGCGTCTGGTGACCGAAGTGAATGCCAGCTTCCAGAAGCTGACGCATGCTAAAATCAGGCAATGCCATGCCTTTTTCTCCTTTTCCGGTTGAACCCCCGTGAAGCAAACAGCAGTCCTTTCGGACTGCCACCGGGCGGAAGCGGCAGGATTTCTCCCTGTCGATCCCAAGCCTCACGTGTGGAATAAGGCCGGCCATACAGGGGCGCCGGTCAAAAATCAAGGGTAAAACAAGCGATTTCCAGACGGGCAGGCAGCTTTAGGGGCAACCAACGTCCGGCTTGCCGAGAACTTCGAGCTTGGTCAGCTTGCCGGCCAGAACGAAATCGCCGTAGTCCAGCGTCAGATCGCGTGTGACGCCATTATCATACAGCTTGAAAGACTGACTGTAGATCGGCTCCTGATCGCCCCTGGTCTTCTCATCGAAATAGGCGATCGACACGGGCCAGTAGTCCTGGGCGCCGAGCGACTCCAGGGCTTTGGCTTCCGGATCTGTGTCGCTCGACTTCGTCGGGCCACCGACGATGGTCGTGGTCAGGTAGGTCTGGTCGCCATCCTCGGAGCCGTCGAAGATCCGCGATTCGAAGACCTGTTCACCCTTTCGCGCCCGGGCGATCACTTCGAGCATGTGCTCGGCCGGAAACCGGCTATCGGCAAGCTCGAGCGCCCGCTTGTCGGGGCCGGTCAGCTCGATCTTGACCTTGCCACCGGCTTCGGCCGCGGCGCCGCTGACATCCTTGTCGAGCTGATCGTCCGTGAAGGACTTGTTCTCAAAGCGGAATGTGCCAGCCGCGACATCTTCGAAGGTGGAAGAACGCTGGTCGGTGACACGCACGCCCTCACCGACGTCGATGCGGGTGACGAAACGGAACTGGGTGTTGAAGCCCTTGCAGGCCGAGCCGCTGAATTCATAGACCATGCGGCCGCGTACCGATTCGATACCGGAGCGGTCGGACGCTTCCTTCAGCCCGATCTCGTAGACGGCGCGATGCGGCACGAGGCCGACGGTCGCCGCGGATGCAACCTGCCCGGTCGCACCAAAGGCAGCCAGGGAAAGCGTCGCACGGACCGCCATTCGCAAAGGAAACATCGACACCCTCCTGTTGAAGTCGTCGTCGATGTTATAAGAACACATCCGGCAAAAGCGAGACATGCTTTTCGTCACCACAACTTTCTCAACTTTTATCAACAGACCGGGAATCGACCATGTCCGACACAATCGACGGCCGCCTTGCAGCGCTGGGCATCAGCCTGCCGGAAGCCGCAGCCCCCGCCGCCAATTACGTGCCCTATGTGATCAGCGGAAACCTGCTGTTCCTCTCGGGACAGTTGCCGATTGAAGGCGGAAAAGTGGCGGTGATCGGTCTCGTCGGTGGCGATGTCGCGCTTGCCGAGGCCCAGAGAGCGGCCGAACTCTGCGCCATCAACATCCTTGCCCAGGCGAAAGCGGCCCTGTCCGGCGACCTTTCGCGGATCAACCGTGTCGTGAAGCTGAATGGTTTCGTTGCATCCGCTCCGGGCTTTATCGAGCAGCACCTCGTCATCAACGGTGCCTCGAACTTGATCGCAAACGTGCTTGGTGACGCCGGCAAACATGCACGCGCGGCCGTGGGCGTTGCGCAGCTGCCGCTGAATGCCGCCGTCGAAATCGACGCCATCCTGGAGATTGCCCTGTGAGCCGTATCGACTGGATCAAGGACGTCCCCGTCGCCCATCGCGGCTATCACGACATGAACAGAGAGATCTGGGAAAACACACTCTCGGCCTTCAGCCGGGCGATCGAGGCAGGCTTTGCCATCGAATGCGACATCCAGCTTTCGTCCGACAGCGTGCCGATGGTCTTCCACGACCACGATCTGCAGCGGCTCTGCAACATGAATGGTGAAGTGCGCGAGCGCACAGCCGGCGAATTGCGGATGCTGTCGATCGGCGGCACGGCAGACAAGATCCCGACGCTGCGCCAGATGCTCGATCTCGTGAAGGGCCGGGTGCCGCTGGTGATCGAACTCAAGGGCCTCGATGCCGAGCAGGATGACGGTTTCGTCGAGGCCGTGCTTGAGGTGCTCGAGGGTTACGAAGGCAAGGTCGCGCTGATGAGCTTCGACTATCACCTGCTGCGGGCATTGAAGGTCGCGGAATGCCCCTGGCCCGTCGGCCTGACTGCGGAAGGCGTGAAGCCGGAAAACTTTGCGGCGCATCGCGAAGCCATGGACCTCGGGCTTGATTTCACGTCGTATTGCGTCGCCCATCTGCCGAATGATTTCGTCGCAGACCTGCGTGAAAAGGGCGCGCCCGTGATTACCTGGACAGTCAGGGATGAAATCATGCGGGCACAGACCTATAAATATGCAGACCAGATGACATTCGAAGGCTTCGACCCGCGCCAGTCGCCGGCGATCGCCTGACGGGAGATCCATGGCAGACGAGGTGACAATCCGTGTAGTGCGCTCCTTCAAGGAGATCGCTTCCGCCGAATGGGGAGAGCTCACTGGAGCGTCCCGCTCCGCCCCAGGCTACAACCCCTTCACCTCGTTTGCCTTTCTCTCGTCCGTCGAGGAGTCGGGTTCCGCAACCGCCGAGACAGGCTGGATGGGCCACCATCTGCTGCTTGAACAGGAAGGGCGCCTCATCGGCGCCATTCCCTGCTATCTGAAGAGCCACAGTCAGGGCGAATATGTCTTCGACCATGGCTGGGCGGATGCCTTCCACAGGGCCGGCGGACGCTACTATCCCAAGCTCCAGGCTTCCATCCCTTTCACTCCGGCCACCGGGCCCCGGCTGCTCGTCCGACAGGGCGAGGACGTATCTCGCGTCCAGGCGCTACTCGCCCAGGGACTGCAGCAGGTCGCCCGCGAACTCGGGACATCGTCGGCGCATGTGACGTTCCTGCCGCAAGGCGAGCTCCCAGCCCTTACGGAAGCCGGCTTTCTGCAGCGTACGGACCAACAGTTCCATTTCATCAATCGCGGCTATGCCGATCACGAGGCATTTCTCGCCGAACTCTCCTCGTCGAAACGAAAGAACCTGCGCAAGGAAAGGCGCAATGCGCTCGAGAACGGCATCAGCATCGACTGGCTGACGGGCAGCGATTTGACCGAGGAGATCTGGGACCAGTTCTTCCGCTTCTACATCGACACCGGTAGCCGCAAATGGGGCCGGCCTTACCTGACACGCCAGTTCTACTCGCTGGTCGGCGAGCGCATGCCGGACGACGTCCTGCTCGTGATGGCAAAGCGTGACGGTCGCTATGTGGCGGGCGCCATCAACTTCATCGGTTCGGACGCACTTTATGGCCGCCACTGGGGCTGCGCCGAGGACCACCCCTTTCTGCATTTCGAAGTCTGCTATCATCAGGCAATCGACTTCGCGCTTCACAAGGGCCTTGCCCGTGTCGAAGCCGGCGCGCAGGGCGAACACAAGCTCGCGCGCGGCTACGAACCCGTCACCACACATTCCGCCCACTTCATTGCCCACCCCAGGCTGCGCAGGGCAGTCGCCGACTATCTCGAACACGAACGGCGCGAAGTGGCCCAGGTCGGGGAGTATCTCGGGGAACATACACCTTTCCGCAAGGGCGAGCGCCAACCGCGCGAGGGCGAGGAATTCGACGGTTGAGACCCGCAAGCTCAGGCTTGAAGCACAGCATGCCTTGCCGTTAAGTGGCCGCAGAAATCGAGGAGACCACCATGACCGCCTATGATCCCAACAACATCTTCGCCAAGATCCTGGCCGGCGACATTCCGTCGGTGAAACTCTACGAGGATGAAAACACACTGGCGTTCATGGATGTCATGCCGCAGGCGCCGGGGCACTTGCTCGTCATTCCCAAAAAGGGTTCGCGCAACCTGCTCGACGCCGACCCGGAAGTGTTGTCGACGCTGATGCCGGTCGTGCAAAAGCTTGCCAACGCCGCGAAGGACGCCTTTGACGCCGACGGCGTCTATATTGCGCAGTTCAACGAACCGGCAGCCGGGCAGACCGTCTTCCACCTGCACTTCCACGTCATCCCGCGCCATGAGGGCGTGCCGCTCAAGCCGCATGCGGGCGGCATGGCCGATGTCGACGTGTTGAAAGCTCAGGCCGAGAAGATCAAGGCGGCGCTCTGAAGCGAGCGCCAGCCCGATATCGCCGCGCCATCAGCCAATGAAGCCGCCGATCACCAACACGGCGGCAACACCGACGAGCGAGAGCACCATCAACGGAAAGGAGCCCGTCGCGCTCCAGCCGCCACTGCGGGCCGACGTCTTGCGCAGGTCATCCGGCAAGACCTTGAAACGGGGTGGGTCCCCGTGCTTCAGCTTTCGGAAGCGTACTACCTTTGACATTTCGCTATCCTCTGGTTGATCGGACACCCGATTTGGGAAGCGAAATGTGGTAATTCCAGCGATCACACGCGTCTGTGAACGGACATGATGTCAGAGCCAGAGCAGGCCCCCACCCAGGATCGCCAGGGGAACCACGACACCGACGATGACACGCTGGCCGGCCAACAGGAAAGCAGCAAAGCCGATACCGGCCGCCGCGAGCCTCAGCCAGAGCGGAGAGCTCTCGAGTGTACCCGTCGGGAAGACGACGAGTTTTGCCGTCACCGCCATCACCAGCGCCGTCGCGACCGCCCTCACCCAGTTCAGTGCTTCGGATCCCTCCTGCAGCCGGTTTCCGGCCAGCACGCCGAGCCAGCGCCACATGTCCGTAGCAAGCCAACCGGCGACGATGATGACGATATAAGGCCAGTAGTCCTGCATCAGACCACCTCCTCGGTCTGGCTTGTCGGCTCGGCGCTACCCGCGATCGCCTGTTTCTGTCCTGCACGGATCACGTAGCGGTCAAAGAGGTAGGCCAGCGTGCCGCCGCCAAGGCCGGCAATCAGGATGTCGAAACCGGGAATGACCAGCGCCAGGAGCGGGCCCGATACGGCGCCGACAATGAAGCCCACCTTGACGACGGACTGACGGCCCGTCGCCCAGATGGAAGCAATGAAGTAGACCGGGGTCAGGAAGAACAGAAGACCGGCAACCACGGGCGGGAACTTCGCCACCAGCCCGTAACAGACGCCGACGAGGATTGTGTTCACCGTCACCAGGGTTATGCCGAAGCCGGCGAAATAGGCGACCCGCCCTTCCCTTGGCACATTCTTGAAGCTGCCCATGGCAAAGACCCAGGCGGTTATCGCGATGAAATGCGACAGGAACAGCAAAAGCCAGGTCGGCGTGCGTTCGGTGCGCATTTCCGGCACGAGCGAGGCGACCATGGGCATCATGCGGATGGAAGAGAGCGAGACGGCCAGGAAGATCGCCAGCAGATTGGCGCCGCTGGTCATCGTGCCGATCAGAATCATCTTGGCCGGCAGCGCCCACACCGCCGCTGTCATGAACATCGCTTCTGCGCGGCTGACACCCGATTCAAGTGCGAAGGCAGAGAAGCCGACAAAGGAAATCATCAGGATGATCGCAGGCAGGCTGTAGAGCCCGCGCATGCCGGTGAAAAACCACCGTGTTTGGGAAATATCTGAAGAGGCCGAAGACATCTGAAAATCCGGATCGGCAAAAAGAAAGTGCCGGGCGGAACGCCCGGCACGGGTCTCTCAAGCTTGGGGTGCTTACTTCTTCTTCGGCACCTTCGGCACGGCGGAGCGTTTCGGCTGCTTCGGTGCCTCATCAATGACGGCGACATCCCCCTCATCGACAATCGCCGTGGTCTTTGCCGCCGGCTTGCGCTTCGCCTTGGCAGGCTTGGCCGATGCCACTTCGGCTTCCGGCTTCGGCTTGACGGCGGGCACCTCTGCAATCGACTCCAGATCGAGCACTTCGGCGCCGGTATCGTCGGTCTTGGTCCCGACCTTGACGACGCCACCCTTCTTCAGCTTGCCGAAGAGGATCTCGTTGGCGAGCGGCTTCTTGATGTGCTCCTGGATCACGCGACCCAGCGGACGGGCACCCATCTTCTCGTCGTAACCGCTCTTCGCCAGCCAGGCGATCGCGGATTCGGACAGATCGAAGGTTACGTTGCGCTCGGACAGCTGGGCTTCCAGCTGCATGACGAACTTCTGCACGACCTGGTGGATGACTTCCGTCGGCAGCGGTGCAAACGGGATCGTCGCATCAAGGCGGTTGCGGAATTCCGGCGTGAACAGACGGTTGAGCGCCTCTTCGTCTTCGCCGGTGCGCTTGGACGAACCGAAGCCGATCGCCGACTTCGCCATTTCCGACGCGCCCGCATTGGTCGTCATGATCAGGATGACGTTGCGGAAGTCGATCTTCTTGCCGTTGTGGTCGGTCAGCTGGCCATGGTCCATGACCTGCAGCAAGATGTTGTAGATGTCCGGATGCGCCTTCTCGATTTCATCGAGCAGCACGACCGAATGCGGGTGCTGGTCGACACCATCGGTCAGAAGACCGCCCTGGTCGAAGCCAACATAGCCGGGAGGCGCACCGAGCAGACGCGATACCGTGTGCCGCTCCATGTATTCCGACATGTCGAAACGCAGGAGCTCGACACCGAGCGACGACGCCAGCTGCTTGGCTACTTCCGTCTTGCCGACGCCCGTCGGACCGGAGAAGACATAAGAGCCGATCGGCTTGTTCGGTTCACGCAGGCCGGCACGGGCAAGCTTGATCGAGGTGGAGAGGGCTTCGATTGCCTTGTCCTGACCGTAGACGACGGAACGCAGTTCCTTTTCGAGATTGGCGAGCACCATCTCGTCGTCCTTCGACACCGTCTTCGGGGGAATGCGTGCCATCGTCGCGATGGTAGCCTCAATCTCCCTCTCGGTGATCAGCTTGCGGCGACGCGAGGCCGGCAGCAGCATCTGGGCCGCACCCGTCTCGTCGATCACGTCGATCGCCTTGTCCGGCAGCTTGCGGTCGGAAATGTAGCGGGCCGAAAGCTCGACAGCCGACTTGATCGCTTCGTTGGTGTAACGGAGCTTGTGGTAGTCCTCGAAATAGGGCTTCAGGCCCTTCATGATCTCGATCGCATCATCGATCGAAGGCTCGTTGACGTCGATCTTCTGGAAACGGCGGACGAGCGCCCGGTCCTTTTCGAAGAACTGGCGATATTCCTTGTACGTGGTCGAACCGATGCAACGGATCGCACCTGAAGAGAGCGCCGGCTTCAGGAGGTTCGATGCATCCATGGCGCCGCCAGAGGTCGCGCCAGCGCCGATCACCGTATGGATCTCGTCGATGAACAGCACGGCACCAGGATAATCTTCCAGCTCCTTGACCACCTGCTTCAGGCGCTCCTCGAAGTCACCGCGATAGCGGGTGCCGGCGAGCAGCGTGCCCATGTCGAGCGAGAAGATCGTTGCATCAGCAAGCGCTTCCGGCACCTTGCCTTCAACGATGCGCTTGGCGAGACCTTCGGCGATCGCGGTCTTGCCGACGCCGGGATCACCCACGTAAAGCGGGTTATTTTTGGAGCGACGGCACAGAACCTGGATGGTGCGGTTCACTTCGTCGTGGCGACCGATCAGGGGATCGATGCGGCCAGTCTTGGCCTTCTCATTGAGATTGACGCAATAGGCCTTCAGGGCCTCCTGCTTGCCCTTGGCGGAGGCTTCATCCGGCTCACGGCCCTGCTTGGCCTCGGGCTCGCCTTCATCCGAGCCGCGCGGGCTGCGAACCTGCGACGCACCCGGACGCTTGCCGATGCCATGGGAGATGTAGTTGACCGCATCGTAGCGGGTCATTTCCTGTTCCTGCAGGAAGTAGGCGGCATTGCTCTCGCGCTCGGCGAAGATCGCAACGAGCACATTGGCGCCGGTCACTTCCTCGCGACCCGAGGACTGGACATGGATCACGGCCCGCTGGATGACGCGCTGGAAGCTCGAAGTCGGCTTCGAATCCTCGTCATAGCCGGTAATGAGATTGGCGAGATCGTTGTCGACGAAATCGGCGACAGTCTTTCGCAAGGCATCGAGGTTGACGTTGCAGGCCCCCATGACGGCGGCGGCATCAGCGTCGTCGATCAGAGCGAGCAGCAGGTGCTCCAGCGTCGCATATTCGTGGTGACGCTCGTTTGCGTAGGTCAGGGCCTGATGCAGCGCTTTTTCGAGGCTGGGTGAAAATGTTGGCACGTCTGATCCTCACTTCTTTTCCATGACGCATTGAAGCGGATGTTCATGTTGCCTGGCGAAATCCATCACCTGTGAGACTTTGGTTTCGGCGACTTCGTAGGTGAAGACACCACATTCCCCGACACCATGATTGTGGACGTGCAGCATGATGCGGGTGGCGGCTTCCCTGTCCTTCTGGAAAAAGCGCTCCAGGATGTGGATCACGAATTCCATCGGGGTGTAGTCGTCGTTCAGAAGCAGGACGCGATACAGGTTCGGCTTCTTCGTCTTCGGCTTGGTGCGGGTGATCACCGAGGTGCCGCGATTGGCATTGTCCCCGTCACCCTGGCTCTGCATGAAGACCGGCTTGGCAGTCATTTCAGTTCATTCTCCGTTGTCCGGCCGGTTTGCCGTTACACATCGGTGCGGACGAACACTCAGCACAGTAAGGTAGTTCATTATGCGGTGATTTTAAGCCCCCCAGGCTGCCATGACGACAATTTGTCACGAAGCCCGGAAATGCGAGGAAATGGAAGAATTAGGTTATACCAGCAGCCACAAATGACAAGACCGGCCGTGCGGGGCACGGCCGGTCTCGAATGTTACGCGCAAGCTTCGATCAGGCAGCAGAAGACATTGGCGCCATGGCCTTGCCGACAACACCCTCGTAGGGCTTGTAAGCGATCTTGGCGAGATCGGCATACAATTCGCCCATCTTGGTCGCTTCGGCAACGAAACTCTCATAGGAGGACTTCATGAAGGACGTCTGGAGCTCGAAAGCAGCTTCAACGCTCTTCACCGATGTCAGGGCTTCCATGTAGGACGCCATGTCCTGGAACGACTTCTTGGAGTAGTCGGTCGCTTCTGTGGCGATCGCCTGAAAACCCTTGGTGACTTCCGAATAGTTCTTCATCATGGCTTCCATGGCTTCCTTGCCCTTCTTGCTGGCGTCATCGATATTGATCATGCGGACACTCCTCCTTGTTGGGCATATCAGATAGCCCGAAGATAGCAGTCGCACAAAAAGGGTCAAGTGAATTTGTGCGGCGCACAACAATCGTCAATTGTAAGCCGGGTAAGGAAATGGGGCCGCACCAACAGGCCCAGCCCCATCTTCATGACACTTCTTTTGGCGCACTAGCGCTCTTCAGCGCCATGCAGAGATCCCTGCGATCAAAGGTCGACGTCGAGGATCGCCATCGAGAAATTGTAGGAGAGATCGCCGTCTTCGTCGTCCTTGAAGACAACGCCGAGGAACTCGTCACCGACATACACTTCAGCGGAATCGTCCTTGCGCGGACGGGCCTTCACACTCATCGTCGGGTTGAAGGTGCGCTTGAAATAGGCGTCGAGCTTCTTCAGTTCTTCGGGCTTCACACTGCGTCTCCGTGGACTGTTTCTGGGGTGCGCGCTTGTCGCACGGGCATTCCGGACCTGTAAAGACGCGAAGTGAATTTTGCCCCAGGGAACCCGGGCAAACCTTGCCGTTCACGTTCTCGTGCTGTCAGTCGTCCGAAGCGATCATCTGGTCCATTGAGCGCGCCGGCTCGGCACAACCCGCCTCCCCGACCACGCGTGCGGGAACGCCGGCGACTGTTGTGCATTTCGGCACGGGCTTCAGAACGACGGAACCTGCAGCGATGCGCGAGCAGCTGCCCACTTCAATGTTGCCGAGGACCTTGGCACCCGCTCCGATCATCACGCCATCACCGATCTTCGGATGTCGATCTGCACCTTCCTTGCCGGTACCACCCAGGGTAACACCATGAAGAATGGAAACATTGTCTCCGATGCGTGCGGTTTCGCCAACGACGAGACCGGTGGCATGGTCAAGGAAGATGCCCTTGCCGATCCGTGCGGCCGGATTGATGTCGGTCTGGAACATGTTGGACGAGCGGCTTTGCAGGTAAAGTGCAAAGTCCTTGCGGCCATTGTTCCACAGCCAATGGGCCAGACGGTGGGTCTGGATCGCATGGAATCCCTTGAAATAGAGCACCGGCTCGAGGAACCTCGTGCAGGCCGGATCGCGGTCATACACGGCCTGGATGTCGACGCGGAGAATACCGGTCCATTCCGGCCAGTCGGCCATCATCGTTTCGAAAGCCTGACGCAACACGATCGCGGGCACGTCGGAGTGATCGAGCCGTTCGCAGATCCGGTAGATAACACAATCCTCCAGCGAGCGGTGGCTGAGCACCGTCGAGTGGAAGAAGGCCGCCAGCATAGGATCGCGATCGGCGGCCACGCGGGCTTCATGCCGCAAGCTATCCCAGATCGGATCCATGGACTTGACAGTCTCGGTCTTGAGGACGTCGTTGTGTGCGACCATTGCCGGTCTCCTCATTCGTCGTAGAGACGCATTATATAGTCCAAGACCTGATGAACTCAAATGGGGGCCGCATGAAACAGTCGATCAGCTTCGCCAATGGCTTTATCAAAGCTTTCGTTGAAGCCGGAACGGGGCTGTTGATCCTCGACAATCCGCAACGCAAGAATGCCGTTACGGCGGCCATGTGGCGGGCGATCCCCGAGGCCATTCATTGGCTGCATGTCGAGGCGGAGGCACGCGTGATCGTGATTTCCGGGGCCGGCACCGCAGACTTCAGCGCCGGAGCAGACATTTCGGAATTTACCGAATTACGCAAGGATACTCAGACCGCACGCGTCTATGAGGCCTCGAACAGCCGCGCGTTCGCAGCCATCCGGGAAGCGCCGATTCCGATGATCGCGGCGATCAGGGGTGTCTGCTATGGCGGCGGCTTCGGCCTCGCGGCGGCGACCGACTTGAGGATTGCGGCATCCGATGCGGTGTTTGCGGTGCCCGCCGCCAGACTCGGCCTTGCCTATCCGGCCGATGCCGTCCAGGATTTTGTCCGTGGCCTTGGAAGCCAGATGGCACGGCGCGCGCTTTACACGGGCGCCGCGATGAAGGCCTCAGACCTCTTCGGCTGCGGCTTCCTGTCTGAAATCACCGAGCCCGACGAACTGGAGCAGCGCGTAAAAATGCTGGCCGACACCATTGCCGCGAATGCCCCCTTGTCGCTGCGCGCGTCGAAACTGGCCCTGCGCGCCGTCGAACAGGCCGATGATGACCTGCTGCGGGAAGCCGAGATCATCGGTGCAACGACCTTCGAAAGCGCTGACTATCGCGAAGGCCGCTCAGCCTTCGCCGAACGCCGACGGCCTGTTTTCACCGGCCGCTGAGTTTCAGTTTCCGGCTAGTTCCGAATAGAAGTCGAGGGCCGCCTTCTTGAACACCCGGTCGCCAACCGCCAGCATATGGTCGCGATTGGGGATATCGAGCGCCACGGCTCGCGGCATCAGTTCGGCCAGCGCATGCGGCGATCCGGCAATGTCATCCTTGGTCCCCACGCCGATCAAGGTCGGGATCTCGACCTTGGCTATATCCTCCCGACGCACCAGGTCCCGGGAGGTGCGAATGCAGGCGGCAAGTGCCAGACGGTCTGACTTCGTCTGGTCCGCAAAGGCGCGGAACATGCGGCCACGCTCGTGGGTCACGTCTTCGAGCGAGGGCGCAAGCAGTGCGTCGGCGATCGGATCCCAGTCGCCCACACCGTCGCACATGCCGATACCGAGGCCGCCGAAGATCAGCGAGCGAACGCGGTCGGGATGTTCGATCGCCAGGAAAGCGGAAATCCGGGCGCCCATGGAATAGCCCATGACATGGGCATCGGCGATCCCGAGATGGGTGAGCAATGCCGCGGCATCAGCGGCCATCGCCGTCGGATGGTAAGCTTCCGGATCATGCGGCTTGGCGCTTGCGCCATGGCCGCGATTGTCGATGGCGATCACCCGGTAGCCGGCATCGCCCAACGTGCGCAACCAGCCGGGATAGACCCAGTTGACGCTTGCCGAGGAAGCAAAGCCGTGAATCAGCAGCACCGGATCGCCGGCCGGATCTCCATCATCAAAATAGGCGAGGTCTAGCCCATCGTTGCGGAAGCTGGAAAACGGCGGCGCGTCGAGATTCATCGATCAGTCCTTGTGAGCATGGGCCGGCAACCATAGCCATGGTTACGGTGACATCAATTGCCGCAGGCAGATTTTCTGTGACTTTTGCGTCCGCCCGGCTCTACACATTTGGCGATGACGGCGCTAATGTCCGCGCAAATTCGCACAGCATTCGGAGCAAGTCATGGCCGGCCACACCATTCCCCATTTCCAGAACGACGGCGGTCACCGAGTGATCGAAGTCGGCGTGAAAGAATTCATGTGCACCGGCGCCTCTGTGCCCTACGACCATCCGCATATCTTCATCGACATGGGACATGACAACGAAAAGGTCTGCTCCTACTGCTCGACGCTCTTCCGCTACAATCCGAGCCTGAAGGCCGAACAGACCAACCCGCCGGGCTGCGTCTTCCACATCAAGGCGGCGTGACCGCGGCGTCACGATCGGCATAGATTTCATGTCCATCAAGCACGCCGCCATCGTCGGAGCCGGGGTGGCGGGGCTGACTGCTGCCCTGTCGCTGGCCGCCAAGGGCATTTCGTCCGATATCATCGAGCAGGCACCGCAACTCGGAGAAGTCGGCGCAGGTCTCCAGCTGTCGCCGAATGCGACCCGCGTCCTCGATGCACTTGGCGTGCTCGGCGAACTCGAACGTCACTGGCTGGAGCCGACGGCGATCAGCCTGGTTTCAGGCAAGGACCTTCGCCCCCTTGCATCGGTACCCGCCGGTCAATTCGCAAGGAAGCGTTGGGGTCATCCTTACGGCGTTCTGCACCGCTCGACACTCCAACAAGGGCTTCTGCGGGCCGTGCTCAATCAACCGCTGTGCCGGATGCATCTCGGCCATCGGGTGCAGGGCGTAGGCATTGACGCTCTCGCCGCGATCACTCAGCGCAAACCCGATCTGGTCATTGGCGCCGATGGCGCCTGGTCGGTCGCCCGCGATGCGATCACCGGTGCGCCGAGCGTCAGCTTTTCCGGCAACATCGCCTGGCGCTTCACCATCAGCCGGGCTGCGGCGCCCGCCTTCCTGTCGCGGACGGGTGTGACTGCCTATCTCGGCGCCAAGGCGCATCTCGTGAGCTATCCACTGAACGAGATCGAGGGCTTCAATCTGGTTGCCATTGCAGCCGGCACGAGGAGCGACGAAAGCTGGGCCATCGATGCGGATGCGGCGCGACGCGCGATGCTGCTCGAACAGTTTTCAGGCTGGCATCGCGACATCAGAACAATTCTGGCCGGCGCGGAGCGCCCCACTTTCTGGCCGCTCTATCAGGCTTCGGAGGGCAACTGGCACAATGGGCGCGATACGGTCCTGATCGGGGATGCGGCGCATGCGATGATGCCCTTTTCCGCGCAGGGTGCGGCCATGGCGATCGAGGATGCCTTTGCTCTGGCGGCCCATGTCGCGCGGGCACCCCGGCCCTCGGCCCTTGCCGCCTTTACGAGCGAACGCAAGGCGCGCGCTGCCCGGGTCAGGGCACGCGGCGATTTCAACCGCTTCGCCTACCATGCGCGCGGCCCATTCCGCCTCGGACGAGACATCGTTTTGTCGCTGCGTTCACCCGAGACGCTCGCCGCCGACCTGGACTGGCTCTACGGCCACCGCATCGACGGCTGAGCGATTTTGGCGTCAGACAGACGCTGCCGCTGCAAATCCACGCTCGAGATCAGCGCAGATGTCCTCGACATTCTCGAGGCCGATCTGGAGCCTGATCACGGCGCCGTCGGTGGGACCCTTGCGGATCTTGCGGTCTTCGAGATTGACAAGAACCGCGAGGCTCTCGTAGCCGCCCCAGGACCAGCCCAGGCCAAAAAGCTGCAGGGCATCGAGGAAAGCGTGCGCCTTCGGCTTGATCTTGTCCTTGGAGGCTGTCGGAAGGACGAAGGAGAAGACGCCGCTCGCGCCCTTGAAGTCGCGCTTCCAGATGGCATGACCGGGAAAGCTTTCAAGCGCCGGATGCAGGACCTGCCCGACGTCGTCTCGGCCTTCCAGCCAGCGCGCGACCGAAAGAGCACTCTTGCAATGGTGCTCTAGACGCAGGCCCATCGTGCGCAGGCCCCGCAGGATCTGATAGCTGTCATCGGGAGCGCCGCAGATGCCGAGCGTGATGTTGGCTTCCTTCAGCACCGGCCAGTGCTTGGCATTGGCAGAAACGGTCCCCATCAGGATGTCGGAATGGCCCGACGGATATTTCGTGGCGGCGTGGATGGAGATGTCGGCGCCAAAATCCAGGGCGCGGAAATAGAGCGGCGTCGCCCAGGTGTTGTCGATCGTGACCACGCAACCATGCTTGTGCGCCGCGTCGGAAATCGCTCTGATATCCTGCATTTCCATGGTGTTGGAGCCCGGCGCTTCGGTATGCACCAGTCTGGTGTTCGGGCGGATGAGACGCTCGATGTCGGATCCGATCTCGGGATCGTAATACTCCACCTCGACCCCGAGGCGGGTCAGCATCGTGTCGCAGAAATGGCGGCAGGGCGAATAGACGGAATCGACGATCAGGGCATGGTCGCCGGCCGACAGAAAGGCGAGAAAGGGAACCGTGATCGCAGCCAGGCCCGACGGCACAAGTATCGTTCCGGCCGATCCCTCCAGCTCATCAATCGCACGGCACAGAGCATCCGTCGTCGGCGTTCCGCGCGTGCCATAGGTGTAGGGCTGCGTACGCGTTTCCATGGCCCGCGCATTGGGAAACAGGACTGTGGAGGCATGCACGACCGGTGGATTGACGAAGCCGTGGTAGTCGGCCGGATCATAGCCGATATGGCACAGTCTCGTGTCAGTGCCGGCAGACGCCAGCCAGTCTTTGGATTTGCTCATGGATTGACGATTCCTCAGGCTCGGATGCCGTGGTTTTCGCGCCTCATTGAAGAGCGGTCAAGTTGCACAATTCCGTGATCCGCGGCGCAAGTCTTGCAGTTCGAGCATATCAGAACAGTCAAAAAGGCGAGATTTTCATCACTTCAGGCTAAAAACCACACATTTTTGCCTATTTGGAGGGCGAATTTGGTAAATTCGCGCTTTTGTGGCCGTTCTGCGGCATAAAGACTTGACCCTGCATGAATTTACGAATGGAATATGAATGCTCGCACCGGGAGGCTGCGAGCCGACGCGCACTGCTGAATTCGGCTGGTGGCCGTCGCTGGCATACAACAAGAGAAAAAAGGTTGGGAAAAATGAACAACAAGTTCCTGTCAGCTGCCATCGGCGCTGCGGTCCTGGGTTTTGGCGCGTCCGCAGCTTCCGCCGCGACGCTTGATGACGTGAAGGCCAAGGGTTTCGTCCAGTGCGGCGTGAACACGGGTCTCGCCGGCTTCGCTTCGCCGGATGCTGCCGGTAACTGGACCGGTTTCGACGTCGATTACTGCAAGGCCGTTGCTGCCGCCGTCTTTGGTGACGCCACCAAGGTCAAGTACACGCCGACCACCGCCCAGAGCCGCTTCACGGCGCTGCAGTCTGGCGAAGTCGACATGCTCGCACGCAACACCACCTGGACCATCAGCCGCGACACCGCGCTCGGCTTCAACTTCCGTACCGTCAACTACTATGACGGTCAGGGCTTCATGGTCACCAAGGGCCTGAACGTCAAATCCGCTCTCGAGCTCTCGGGCGCCGCCGTCTGCGTTCAGTCCGGCACCACGACCGAACTCAACCTCGCCGACTACTTCAAGGCCAACAACCTCGAGTACAAGCCGGTCGTTTTCGAAAAGCTGGAAGAAGTCAACGCTGCCTATCAGGCTGGCCGTTGCGACGTTTACACGACCGACCAGTCGGGCCTGTATTCGCTGCGTCTGACGCTGACCAACCCGGACGATCACATGATCCTGCCGGAAATCATCTCGAAGGAGCCGCTTGGTCCGGCCGTTCGTCAGGGTGACGACCAGTGGTTCGACATCGTTTCGTGGACCCACTACGCCCTGGTACAGGCCGAAGAATTCGGCATCACCCAGGCCAATGTCGACGAAATCAAGTCGTCTTCGACCAACCCGGACATCAAGCGCTTCCTCGGCGCCGAAGCCGACACCAAGATCGGTACCGACCTCGGCCTCACCAATGACTGGGCCTACAACATCATCAAGGGCGTCGGTAACTACGGCGAAGTCTTCGAGCGCAACATCGGCGCCAACACCCCGCTCAAGATCGAGCGCGGCGTGAACGCCCTGTGGACCAACGGTGGCCTGCAGTACGCACCGCCGGTCCGCTAAGATCAGGCTGGACTTTGCGAGGCGGCGAAAGCCGCCTCGCGCTTATCCAGACTACGTGTTCAGACCGGCACACGCGCTGCGGTCAGCGGCGATATCAGAGAATGCCGGCTGTCTCGAAAAACAATAACATTTAGGGCTCACAGAAGCCTCGGGGATTTGGCACAGCATGACAGATCACGCCACCAGTTTGCCCGCCGAAGGGCGGAGCCTTGGCTCGCTGATCTACGATCCGAAAGTAAGATCGATCTTCTTTCAGATCGCTACGATCGCCGTCATGACGTTTATCGTCTGGACCATTGCAAACAACACCATCGCAAACCTCGCCCGCAGCAACACCGCCACGGGCTATGACTTTCTGAACGGCCGTGCCGGTTTCGACATCGGGCAGAGCCTGATCGCCTACACGTCGGATTCGACCTATGGCAGGGCAATTCTCGTCGGCCTGCTGAATACGCTGCTGGTCGCCGCAACCGGTATCGTGACAGCGACCGTGATCGGCTTTCTCATCGGTATCGGCCGGCTGTCGCGGAACTGGCTGATCGCCAAGCTCTGCACCGTCTATGTGGAAGCCTTCCGCAACCTGCCTCCGCTGCTCGTCATCTTCTTCTGGTATTCGGGCGTGCTTTCGACCCTGCCGCAGCCGCGCGATTCGCTGGAACTGCCGTTCTCGACCTTCCTCAACAATCGTGGTCTCGCCTTCCCGAAGCCGATCTGGGGTGATGGCGCGGGCATGATCCCGATAGCGATCGTCGTCGGCATCATCGCGGCCATCGTCGTTTCTCGCTGGGCGAAGGCGCGGCAGATGCGCACTGGCCAGATCTTCCCGACCGGTTGGGTCAGCCTCGGCCTGATCATCGGCCTGCCCGTTCTCGCCTTCCTGGCGGCCGGCTCGCCATTGACGTTCGACTATCCGGTCGCAAGCCGCTTCAACATGTCCGGCGGCGCCGTCATCGCACCTGAGTTCGTTGCACTCTATCTCGCTCTGTCCTTCTACACCGCTGCCTTCATCGCGGAAATCATCCGTGCCGGCATCAAGGGTGTCTCGAAGGGACAGACCGAGGCTGCGTCCGCGCTCGGCCTGCAGCCGTCGACCACGACGCGTCTCGTGATCGTGCCGCAGGCGATGCGCATCATTATTCCGCCGCTGACCAGCCAGTATCTGAACCTGACGAAAAACTCGTCTCTCGGTGTCGCCGTAGGCTTCCCCGAACTGGTCTCTACCGGCGGGACCACTCTCAACCAGACCGGCCAGGCGATCGAGATCGTATCGATCTGGCTGGTGGTCTATCTCTCCATCAGCATTGTGACCTCGCTCTTCATGAACTGGTTCAATGCAAGAATGGCACTGGTGGAGCGTTGATCATGGCGTCTGAAGTCACTTATATCCGCCAGGAAATGCTGGCTCCGCTGCCCCCACCGACCTCGGAAGCGAGCGTCGTGGGCTGGGTTCGAAAGAATCTTCTGGCAACCCCGAAGGATGTCGTGCTGACCATCATCGGGCTTGCCGTGCTGGCTCTGATCCTGCCCGGGGCCATCAACTTCCTGTTCCTCGACGCTGCGTGGTTCGGTGCCGATCGCTCTGTCTGCGCAACGATCGCGCAGGGCGGCACCCAGCCTGATGGTTGGAAAGGCGCCTGCTGGGCCTTCGTCGAGAGCCGGTTCTCGCAGTTCATCTTCGGGCGCTACCCGCTCGAGGAACGCTGGCGCGTTATCCTCGTCGGCGTGATGTTCGTTGCACTCCTGGTGCCGATGCTGATCCCCAAGGCGCCGCGCAAGGGCCTCAACGCCCTTCTGCTGTTCATCGTCTTCCCGGTCGTCGCCTTCTTCCTGCTGCATGGCGGGTTCGGCCTCACGGAAGTCGAAACACCGCTCTGGGGCGGCCTGATGGTGACGCTGATCCTGTCCTTCGTGGGCATTGCCGTCTCGCTGCCGCTCGGCATCCTGCTGGCACTCGGCCGCCGTTCGGACATGCCTATCATCAAGATGATCTGCGTTGTCTTCATTGAAGTCGTTCGCGGCGTGCCGCTGATCACAGTGCTCTTCATGGCCAATGTGATGCTCCCGCTGTTCATGCCAACGGGCTGGACCATCGACAACTTCCTACGCGCGCTGGTCGGCGTGTCGCTGTTTGCCTCTGCCTATATGGCGGAAGTCGTGCGCGGCGGCCTGCAGGCGATCCCGAAGGGACAGTATGAGGGCGCAGACTCGCTCGGCCTCTCCTATTGGCAGAAGACCCGCCTGATCATCCTGCCGCAGGCGATCAAGCTGGTCATCCCGGGCATCGTCAACACCTTCATCGGTCTGTTCAAGGATACCTCGCTCGTGTCGATCATCGGCATGTTCGACCTCCTGGGCATCGTCCGTCTCAACTTCACCGATGCCACCTGGGCCACTCCTGTGACGCCGCTCACGGGTCTGATCTTCGCTGGCTTCGTATTCTGGATCTTCTGCTTCGGCATGTCGCGCTACTCCGCCTTCATGGAGCGGCACCTCGACACCGGCCACAAGCGATAAGGACAAGGGGAAAAACAATGGCTGAAGCCAACTCCGCTAAAAAGACCGTGTCGGGCACCGATGTGGCGGTCGAACTGATCAACATGAACAAGTGGTACGGTGATTTCCACGTGCTGCGAGACATCAACCTCAAGGTGATGAAGGGCGAACGCATTGTCGTGGCCGGACCGTCCGGATCCGGAAAATCGACGATGATCCGCTGTATCAATCGGCTTGAGGAACACCAAACGGGCAATATCCTTGTCGACAATATCGAGCTGACGAACGACCTGAAGAAGATCGACGAAGTTCGCCGTGAAGTCGGCATGGTGTTCCAGCACTTCAACCTGTTCCCGCACCTGACCATCCTGGAAAACTGCACGCTGGCACCCATCTGGGTGCGCAAGATGCCGAAGAAGGATGCCGAGGAAGTCGCGATGCACTTCCTGAAGCGCGTCAAGATCCCGGAACAGGCCAACAAATATCCGGGCCAGCTCTCTGGCGGCCAGCAACAGCGAGTGGCAATCGCTCGTGCGCTCTGCATGAAGCCGAAGATCATGCTGTTCGACGAGCCAACCTCGGCGCTCGACCCGGAAATGGTCAAGGAAGTGCTCGACACCATGGTCGGCCTTGCCGAAGAAGGCATGACAATGATCTGCGTCACCCATGAAATGGGCTTCGCCCGCCAGGTTGCCGACCGCGTGATCTTCATGGACCAGGGTCAGATCGTCGAGCAGAACTCGCCGGCCGAGTTCTTCGACAATCCGCAGCACGAGCGTACCAAGCTCTTCCTCAGCCAGATCCTGCACTGATCTGCCTGTCAGGCACAAAACAAGAGAGCCCGCCGCGACACCGCGGCGGGCTCTTCTGCATTGAGGGCAAGACTCAGCTGCCGTCAGGGGCACCAGTTCTGCTGACGCGCCATGCGCGGCTTGGCCAGACCTTCCGAGACGAGAATGGAGCCCAGCGAGCGACCGTCGCGGGTCGCCACGCGCAATACCCCGGGTGCGGCGCCTGTTGCTTGCACCTTGAGCGTCTCGAGATCGAATCGGCCGGAACTCAAGAGATCCTTGAGCCGCACCTTGGCGGCGAAGCCCCGGTCGCGTTCCTGCTGGCAGGCGGCGCCATCGGTGCGCGGGGCGGCAATATCCGCCAGCACGATCTTCGTCTTGCGGTACCAGAAGGTGTCCCCGCTCATGACGCAATTGTCGAGGCCGGACGTGCCGCAGAAATAGAACTTTCCGGAGAAACTCTCACCCGTCAGAGCAGCCGTCTCGGTCGAAGCAATGGCAGGCCGTGACGCAGGCACCGCTGCCTTCGCCACACCGACTGAAGCTGGTGGGACGGGCCCCTTTGCGGCAGTCGATTGCGTCTTCGCCTGTGGCTGCTTTTCCCGGCTCGTGTCCGGTTTCGGCGTCGGGCTCGCCGCGACGGATCGCTCCTTCGACAGCAAAGGTGACAGTTCCTTGAGGACGGTGGCCCTGTTGTCATAGAGCGCAATACCACCCGCCACCACCGCCAGGATGACGAGCCAGGATGTCATGCCCTGACCTGCGGAAGAACGGCTCGACTTGCGGCGCTTTGCGGGCGCGCGGCGGGATGAAGCGGTGCGACTGGACATGGTTAACCTCTCGTGAGCGCATCATGACGCCCAAGAGTTTCCGAAAGGTTGGCATGGGTGAAAAAACGTTGCGCTGTTTCGATTCTGCACAGGTCGTTTAGACGCCGGAATAACGAAGCTCGGCGGCCCGGCTAGTCGTCATGCATTGTGGCAGAGGATGGCGATCCCTGTAGGGCTCGAACCTACGACCTAGTGCTTAGAAGGCACTTGCTCTATCCAGCTGAGCTAAGGGACCGTCTGAGGACTGCAGAAAGCGGTTGAAGCCGGTTCAGTGCGTCCAGGGCTGCAGACGATTGTAGCGGAAATTATCGGTGTAGGAGACAACCTGGCGCTTGGCTTCCTTCGGCAGGAGCACGCGATACTCGATGCCCTCGCGCATGGCATAGGCTTCGGCCTGCTCAAGCGTTTCGAAGGTCAGCTTGACCTGCTGGCGGGTGTCTCCCGAGGTGGTGTAGCCCATCATCGGATCGATCTTGCGCGGCGCGGACTGGTCGAATTCCAGAACCCAGAGATGGGTCTTTGCCTTGCCTGACTGCATGGCGGTTTTCGCGGGGCGGTAGATCTTTGCAGACATGGGTCTCATCCATCTCCAAGACTTCACGGCAAGGCAGCCTGCCGCACACTTCCCGACCGCCTTAGCCGGCGGTCTTTGATTGCTGGTCGGAGTGGAGAGATTCGAACTCCCGACCCTCTGGTCCCAAACCAGATGCGCTACCAGGCTGCGCTACACTCCGTTCCAGCAATGTTGCCGGAATACACGGTTCACCCTGCCCCCGCAACAGTAAAAAAGCGGTTTTACCGGCACTGATTTTTCAGGCGGCAGAGAGCGGAGACTTCGTCATTTCGGCAGATCGAGCGGCAAGACCAGGCGCGCGGATGTATCGAGCCCGAGTTCGGCCGCATGACCGCCGCGAATCTCCAGGGCGTAGCGGACCGGCTCGCCTGAGGACACGATCGATTCGGACAGGGGCGTGGTGCGCTCTGCGATGCGAACGATGCGGCCGGTCTCGTCGATGAAGATCATGTCCAGCGAGGATGGCGTGCTGGCCATCCACATGGTGACCATGCGGGTATCACCGAAATCGAACAACATGCCGGTTCGATCGGGAAGCGGCGGCCGTTCCATCAGTCCCCTCGCCCGCTGTTCGGCCGTCAGGGCCCATTCGACGTCGATCGTGATGGTCTCGCCGGCACTTGTCTCGAAGCCAAGTTGACCGCGCTCGAATATCACCTCGCTCCAGGCAGAAGCAACAGGACCGAAAAACACGAAAAGCGCCGCAAGGGCGCTTCTCAGAAGAATTGACATGCCGGCCATAGGCTCAATGCGCCCGTGCTGCCGGACCAGGATTATCCGGATGGATTTCGGCGGCCATCAGCCCCTTGTCCCCCGGTCCGAACCGCACAAGCACCGTCTGACCGGGACGCAGTTCCGTCAGACCGAACCGACGAAGGGTTTCCATGTGGACGAAGATGTCTTCCGTGCCCTCGCCGCGCGTCAGGAAGCCGAAACCCTTGGTGCGGTTGAACCACTTCACCAAAGCGCGCTCGAGCCCGCTGGTCGGCGTGACCTGGACATGGGTGCGGACCGGCGGCATCTGCGATGGATGGATCGCGGTCGACTGGTCCATCGACAGTATCCGGAAGGCCTGATAGCCGCGGTCGCGCTTCTGGATGAGCGCCACGATGCGCGTGCCTTCCAGAATGGTCTGGTAGCCGTCGCGACGCAGGCAGGTCACGTGCAGCAGGACATCCTGCATGCCGTTGTCGGGAACGATAAAGCCGAACCCCTTGGCGACATCGAACCATTTGATGACGCCGGTGATCTCGATCAGGTCTACGGCCTCTCCGGACAGCTCTTCGAACTCGCCGAGCCCCTTCGATGATATCCTGTCCGCCATTTTCCCAAGCCCCTCGAAAACGCGTCACATTGCTCAGTTAACTGATTCTTGAGATTCAGATTAACATTTGGTCAACGGATCTGCGCAAGCCCTAGTTTTACATTTCACCAATTGCTTTTGCACCGCAGCCTTGCTCGAAGCTGACGGCTGTTCCATATCGTCCGGGTCAAAGGAGAACACCCATGCGCTACCTACACACCATGGTCCGAGTGAAGGATCTCGAGGCTTCCCTGCACTTTTATTGTGAGCTGTTCGGCCTCACTGAAATCCGCAGGTATGAAAACGAGAAGGGACGCTTCACGCTGGTCTTCCTGACCGCCGAGAAGGATCTCGAAAAGGCTAAGGCCGACATGTCGCCCTGCCTCGAGCTCACCTATAATTGGGATACCGAAGACTATGCAGGCGGCCGCAATTTCGGCCACCTCGCCTACGAGGTCGACGATATCTATGCGATCTGCCAGAAGCTGATGGACAATGGCGTCACCATCAACCGTCCGCCCCGCGATGGCCACATGGCCTTTGTCCGCTCGCCGGATGGCATCTCGATCGAGATCCTGCAGAAGGGCGAAAACCTGGCGCCCGCCGAGCCCTGGGCATCGATGCCGAACACCGGCGCCTGGTAAGTCCACCGCTTCGCGCAAGTTTGCGCGCCTAGTCTCCGCATCAGACGAGGGCCGCCCCGGCGGCCCTCCCTGCTTCCCCGATGGGAGCGATGACGGAGACCTGCCATGACCAGCAATTCCCATGCTCGCAGACCGACCCTCGGCATTCTTGCCGTCGCCAGCGGCCTGATGCTCGCCTCTTGCCAGACGAGCGCGGACGAAGTGCTCTCGCTCGGAGAAGCCTCGGCTGCGGAAGAAGCGACCGGCAATTCCGCAGCCCAAAAAGCGTTTCGCGATCCCTATGTGAGTGCTGTTTCGGGACAGGTTGCCGACGCATCGGCCTCAATGCCGTCCCAGAACGAGACGGACCCTGCGCGCCTGAAGCGCAAGCCGGTGCCGATGGCCGCCGCCTATAGCGACATTGCCGAACCGCCGCCGGAAGTTCTCGCCCTGCAGCAACAGGCGACACAGGTCGATCCCCCTCAGGCCGCCTCCCGGGCCTCCGCCGATCTCGGCGACATCACCATGCAGCCGACCAATGCCTCGCCCAGGAGCAACAGCCTGTTCTCTGCCGGTCAGAGGCAGCAGGCGGCAGTCGTGCAGGCCATGGAGCCAGCTACCGCCCATGCTGCGGCCGGCGAACCTGTACCGAGCGGCAGCCTCGTGCCGAACGAAATGCCGACGCTCGGTGTCAATGCTGTCAGCAAGAGCCTGTTCAGTCCGTCTGCCGAACAGCAGATGCTGATGCAACAGCGGGCACTGGAGGAACAGGCGCGCGCGGAAGCCGCAGTTCAGACTCTGCTCGCCGAGCCTGCCGCAGTCGGCGGCGACGAACCGGTCCTGAAGAAACTCTCGGATCCCCGTCCGAAGAGAAAGATCCTTGCGCTGCGCGAGCCTGCCGGATCGGTGCCGGATCGGGTTCAGCTGACGCCGGACCAGTTGCAGGCCATGGGTGCAATCGAGGAAGCCGATCCGGCCGAGCCACTCTCTGCCGAGGAACTGGTGGCGGATGCCGAGGCTGCAAAGAAGAAGAAGGGATGGTTGCCATCCTTTGCGGATCTCTTGAAAGGCGGCAAGGAATCACAACCGACGACCGCAGAGCCTTGATTCCTTCGGCAAGCGGCCTGGGCGCCAAGTCCTTCCAAAGACAGGGATTATCCGAGCTTTCAGGGGCCTGCGCGGCCCCTGTCATATTTTTTGCATGAAAGGCGAAAATGCCGCTTGCGGTCTTCAAACAGCCTGACTATAAGGGCGCCACGAAGCAGACGCGCCCTTCGTCTATCGGTTAGGACACCAGATTTTCATTCTGGGAAGAGGGGTTCGACTCCCCTAGGGCGTGCCACTTCGTTTCTCTTTTCCAGACATTATGAACTTCTTGATTGGTGTATCGCCGGACGCGTTACGCCGTCATTCTGCGGGTTCACCCGCTCGGAATTTTTCCACTTCGGATCGTCAAATTTCCGCTTGCGGTCGTCAGGAGGCCTGACTATAAGGGCGCCACCGAAGCGCACGCGCCCTTCGTCTATCGGTTAGGACACCAGATTTTCATTCT
>NZ_LJIB01000034.1:0-16213 GCF_001295785.1 Rhizobium sp. AAP116 | reverse complement strand
CCCCCCCCCCGCCGCTCTGCGGCGACCTCCCCCCTCAAGGGGGAGGTGGGAGCGCCGCCGGCGCCTCGCCCGAAAACATTCACAGACATCATCAAAGGAGAGACGCCATGGGTGCGCAGAAGGGCAAGGATCTGTTGCTGAAGGTCGAGGATGGGGCGGGGTTTGTGACGGTGGCGGGCTTGAGGGCCAGGCGTCTTGCCTTCAATGCGCAATCGGTTGACGTGACCGATAGTGAAAGCGCTGGGCGCTGGCGGGAGCTGCTGGAGGGGGCAGGTGTCAGGCGGGCCGGATTGACGGGCTCCGGCCTGTTCAAGGATGCCGCTTCCGATGCGCTGATAAGGGCGGCCTTCTTTGCCGGTTCGATCCTGACCTATCAGGTGGTGATCCCGGATCTCGGCACGGTGACGGCGCCGTTTCAGGTGACGGCGCTGGATTATGCCGGCAATCACGACGGCGAGGTGACCTTCGAGATCGCGCTGGAATCGGCCGGTGCCGTTTCCTTCGCGGCGCTGTGAGGCGGCCATGCGGGGCTATGAACGCGAGATGCGCGAGCCGGTGACGGTCAACCGCGCCAACCGCCATCGCGGCGAGGTCGAAGGCGTCATCGACGGTGAGCGGCGCATCCTGTGTCTGACGCTCGGCGCGCTTGCCGAGCTCGAGACCGCTTTCGGCGCTGACAGTCTCACGGATCTCGCGACACGCTTCGCCGGCGGACGGCTGAAGAGCGCCGATCTGACGCGTATCCTCGCCTGCGGATTGCGTGGCGGGGGCAACCGGGTTTCCGATACGGATGTCGCCGAGATGGCGGTCGAGGGCGGCGTGGCGGGTGCAGCGAAACTGGTCGGCGAGTTGCTGGCCGTGACCTTCGGGGCCGAACCGGGCGCACAGGATCTGAGATCAGGCGAGGGCGGCAGCTCCCCTTGAGGGCCGCAGGCGGGCGAGCGGCGCGGCCGTTTCCCTGGGGATCGGTGATGACGCTCGGTCTCTCCCGCCTGCGGCTTTCTCCTGATGTGTTCTGGGGGCTGAGCTTGCCGGAGCTGGCGGCGATGGCGGGGGCTTTCGGTGAGCCTACCGGCCTGTCGCGGCGGGAGGTGGAGACCCTGATGCAGAAATTTCCAGATTGAGCGTCGGCGTGACCGCCTCTCCCTTCGGGGAGGAGGTGTGTTGCAGATTGCACCCCCTCGCCCTTCGAGGCCCTCACGGGGCGAGGGCGCCTCAGGGTGAGGGGAAAGTGCTGCCAGGCATCACGGATGTCTCTTGCCTGGCCGTCAGACCCTTTCACGAAAAGGACGTTTCCATGACTGATGACGACACACTGGCGGTCGCAGTCGACCTCGATGCGGCGGCAGCGCTTTCCGTGCTCGACGATCTCGAAAGCCGGTCGGCGAGTTTTGGCCGGGCGCTGACCTCGGCGTTGAAGGGCGCGACGACGGGCGGCAAGGGGCTGGAGGAAGTGTTGCGCGGGGTCGGGCTGCGATTGACCGATATTGCGCTCGCTTCGGGTCTGAAGCCGCTCGAGACAATGCTTGGCAATGCAGCGGGGAACCTAATCGGCAGTCTCTCCGCCGGGCTCGGATCGTCGATTTCGGGCGGGGTCACGGCCTTTGCCCAAGGCGGCGCGCCGGGACGGGTCACCCCTTTTGCCGACGGCGGCGTCGTGGCGGCACCGACTTACTTTCCGATGGCCGGTGGGAGCGGGCTGATGGGCGAGGCCGGGGCGGAGGCGATTTTGCCACTGAAACGCGGTGCGGACGGCGCGCTCGGGGTGGCGTCCGAGGGCAGCGTTGCAACCACGTTCATCCATTTCCAGGTGACGGCGAGCGATGCGGCAAGTTTTGCCAGAAGTGAGGGGCAGATCACGGCGATGCTGGCGCGCTCCGTGGGGCGCGGACGGCGGGGGATGTGAGTGGGGTAGCGAGTAGCGAGTGGCTTGCCCCTCATCCGGCGCCCGGCCTGTGCTCAGGCAACGACCTCCAGATCCGTGGCGCGAAACTCGTCGGCGGTTGCAATGATCGGGACGCCGTGGAATTTGGCGCAGGCATAATGCAGGCAGTCGCCGAGGTTCAGGCCGTGGCGACCCTGGCGGAAGCGATGGGCGGCCTCCGAGGAGAGCCGCACCGTCTCTGCGGCTGGCGGCAGATCGCGGATGTCGATGCCGCGGGCTTCGAGAAATTCCGTCACCAGAGCCTGAACCGCAGGCACCGGAAGGTCTAGCTTGTCCGGGCGGGCGAGACCGAGAACCGTTTCGAGGACCGCGACCGGGGATGTGAACGGCCGCGTGGCCGACGCGAGCGCATCGGACACCCGCTGCGCTTCCGGCTCGTCCGAGAGAAGGGCGATGATCGCGCAGGCGTCGACGAACATCAGTTGTCGTCCCACAGGTCATTGAAGACCTCGCGGGGAAGGGGGCTCCGGGCCCGCTCCGCCAGCACTACCTGGTGTTTTGTCCTGAGGCGCGCGGCCGTTTCCAGCGCTGTTTCGGCGCGATTGCGCCGTTCGATCGCCTCCTTCATGGCGATCACGATCGCATCGGTGATGCCGACGCCTGCCATCTGCGCAAACTGCCGCGTCAGCGCATCGGCTTCCGGATTGTTGACGTTGATGGCCATGACGGCTCCATGTAGATGTTTTCCGCTTTCAATGTAGATGGTCGTGGCCGGTTTTCCAAGGGGCGCCAGGCGCGCTGCCGTCCGGACTATCCGCGTGCGCTGCCGCCAAAGACAGAGGTCACCAGCCCTGCAGATCACTGCTCAGGCGCCCGTCTGACATTTCTCTTTTCTCTTTCTCGCAGTTT
Organism: Rhizobium sp. AAP116; assembly: GCF_001295785.1. Taxonomy (NCBI): domain Bacteria; kingdom Pseudomonadati; phylum Pseudomonadota; class Alphaproteobacteria; order Hyphomicrobiales; family Rhizobiaceae; genus Rhizobium; species Rhizobium sp. AAP116. Next base: position 13,419 of record NZ_LJIB01000034.1, on the reverse strand, counting down.
TATCGAACGGAGCCTTCCATGGCCTTTCACGAACAGCGTTTTCCGCTGCGTCTGTCGCTGTCCACGAGCGGCGGGCCGGGGCGGCAGACGGATATTGTGTCCTTGTCCAATGGTCGCGAGGCGCGCAATCGGCGCTGGCGGTTTTCCAGGCGCCGCTATGATGTCGGCACCGCAGTGCGCTCGGTCGCGGATCTCTATGCCGTGCTGGAATTCTTCGAGGCGCGCGGCGGGCAGTTGCACGGCTTCCGCTTTCGAGACCCGGTGGATTGCTCCTCGGCACGGTCCGGCGAGGCGGTGACGCCGCTCGACCAGTGGATCGGGGCGGGCGACGGCGAGACTGCGGCTTTCCAGCTGGTGAAGGCCTATGGCGATGGCGCGGCGGTCGAGCGGCGGCCGGTGGTGAAGCCGGTGGCGGGATCGGTTCGGGTTGCGCTTGACGGGGTGGAGCAGACGGGTGGTTTTTCCGTCGATGCGGCCACCGGGGTCGTCACCTTTGGACCCGGTCATGTGCCGGAAGAGGGAACGGAGATCCGGGCGGGTTTCGACTATGACGTGCCCGTTCGTTTCGACGCCGACCGGATCGAGATCGATCTCGAAGCCTTTCGGGCCGGGCGCATTCCCTCCATTCCGCTGATCGAGGTAATCCCATGAGAAGGCTTCCTGAAGCGCTTGCCACCCATGTTGCGACCGGCGAGACGACGCTGTGCCGCGCCTGGCGCGTCACCTGCCGGGACGGTTTTCGGCTCGGGTTCACCGAACATGACCAGCGGCTCGACTTCGCCGGCACGGTGTTCGAGCCGGGTACCGGCTTCTCAGCGACCGAGGCCAGTAGTGCAAGCGGTCTTGCAGCGCCGGGGGCCGAGGTGCGGGGCGGATTTTCGAGCGAGGCGATTACCGAAGCCGATCTCGCAGCCGGGCGCTTTGACGGGGCGCGGGTCGAGTGTTTTTTGATCAACTGGCAGGCGCCGGAAGAGCAGCACGCGCTTGTTACGGTGCAGGAAATCGGCGAGGTGAGCCGCGCGGGGCCGGGCTTTTCGGCGGAGCTCCGCAGCTTTGCCCATCGCCTGCAGCAGGCGGAGGGGCGGATCTACAACCGCCGCTGCGATGCGGATCTCGGCGATGACAGGTGCCGGGTGAACATGGACGTTGCGAACCGCCGGGTTATGGGCGTCGTTGCGGCGGTGTTGGCGGGGGACCGGCTGACGGTCTCTGGCCTACCGGGTCTGGGCGAGGGGCATTTCCGGCTCGGGCATGTGAGGTTCGACGACGAGCCTCTGGCCGGCAAGCGGCTGGCCATCGAGGAGAGCAGTGCTGTGGTGGGTGGGCTGATGACGCTGAGGCTCTGGTTGCCGCTGGAGGCGCGGCCGGCCGAAGGGGATGCCGTGACGCTGACGGTCGGCTGTGACAAGAGTTTTGCCACCTGTCGAGCAGTCTTCGGCAACCCGCTGAATTTTCGTGGCTTTCCGCACATGCCGGGCAGCGACTTTGCCTATTCCTATGTCAGTGGCGATAGCACCCATGATGGCGGGGTGTTGTATCGGTGAGGGCTTAAAAACCCTCCCCTTGAGGGGAGGGTCGGACCGAAGGTCCGGGGTGGGGTGAGCCTGGCTTGCTTCTCTTCGGTTCACCCCCCACCCGCCGCTTCCCGGTCATCACCTTCCCTCCGGAGCTTCCCCATGTCCGTCAACACATCCGTCCTGGCGATTGCCGGGACCTGGATCGGCACGCCCTATCGGCATCAGGGATCGGTGAAGGGGGTGGGCTGCGACTGCCTGGGGCTTGTTCGCGGGATCTGGCGGGAACTCTATGGCAAAGAGCCCGAGGCCGTGCCGGCCTATGCGCCCGACTGGGCGGAGCGGGCAGGCGAGGAGCGGTTGATCGCGGCGGCCGGGCGGCATTTTCTGGCCGTGGCCTCCTTGGCGGAGAGCCGGCCGGGCGATCTCGTGCTGTTTCGCTTTCGGCCGCATCTGGCGGCGAAACATGCGGGCATTCTGGCCTGCATGGTGTCGGAAGGGGGCGGCTTTGACATGGACGCCGACGGGCCGCGCTTTTCGGCGGAATACGCTCCCAGTCAGCCGCCGCCCGACGCCTTCATCCATGCTTATGAACAATCGGCGGTGACGCTATCGGCGCTCGTGCCGGCCTGGCGGCGCAGGATTGCCGGCATCTACCGCTTCCCCGAAAGGATCTGAAGATGGCGACCATTCTTCTGCAGGCGGCGGGTGCTGCCCTCGGCTCCGTCTTCGGTCCGGTCGGAGCGGCGATCGGCCAGGCGGCCGGCGCGCTTGCCGGCAGCATGATCGATCGGAGCCTGCTGTCTGGCACCCGCGAAGTGAACGGCGCACGGCTGTCTTCGGCGCGCATTTCAGGCGCCAGCGAAGGCAGTGTCATTCCGAGGCTCTACGGCACTGCGCGGCTGGGCGGCACGCTGATCTGGGCGACGCGTTTTGAGGAAGAGACTGTGACCGAGCGTAGCGGCGGAAAATCCTCCGGCGGCACGCGCACCACGACCTATCGCTACTATGCCAATCTGGCGCTCGGGCTCTGCGAGGGGCCGATCGCGGGCGTGCGGCGGGTCTGGGCGGACGGGCGCGAACTCGACACAACCGAAATCGAGATGCGCGTCTATCGCGGATCGGAAAGCCAGCCGGCCGATCCGCTGATTGCGGCGAAGCAGGGGGCGGCCAATGCGCCGGCCTATCGGGGGCTAGCCTATGTCGTCTTCGAGCGGCTGCCGCTCGACGATTTCGGCAACCGCATTCCGCTGATCCAGTTCGAGGTGATGAGACCCGTCGGGGCGCTGGAAGAGAAGATCCGGGCGGTGACGATGATTCCCGGCGCGACCGAACACGGTTATGCGACGGTGAGGATCTCGGATGCGCCGAGCGAGGGCGCGAAACGCTGGCTGAACCGCAACACGCTTGTTGCGGCGACGGACTGGCAGGCCTCGCTCGACGAATTGCAGGCGCTTTGCCCTGATCTCGAAAGCGTGGCCCTGGTGGTGGCCTGGTTCGGCACGGATTTGCGCGCCGGTGACTGCCGGGTACTGCCGGGGGTGGAGGTCGGCTACCGCAACGAGGAGAGCCGGCCCTGGAGTGTCGCGGGGCTGGCGCGGGGCGATGCCTATGTGGTGTCGCGCCACAGCGGTGGTCCGGCCTATGGCGGCTCGCCGAGCGACGAGAGCGTCATCGAGGCGATCAGGGACATCAAGGCGCGCGGGCTGAAGGTGACGCTCTATCCCTTCGTGCTGATGGATATTCCCGCCGGCAACGGCCTGCCCGACCCCTATGGCGGGGCCGAGCAGGCGGCCTATCCCTGGCGCGGACGGATCACGGCCTATCCTCCCGGAAGCGACAAGACGGCCTCGGCGCGGGCGCAGGTCTCCAGCTTCGTCTACCGCGGTGACGGGTATCGACGTCTCGTGCTGCATTATGCGGCGCTTGCCGCCGGTGCCGGCGGGGTCGACGCCTTCCTGCTGGGGTCGGAACTGCGCGGGCTGACCGCCCTGCGCGACGATGCCAACGCCTTTCCTTTCGTTGAGGCGCTGGTGGCGCTCGCCGGTGAAGTGCGCGGTTTGCTCGGCGGCGGGACGGCGATTTCCTATGGCGCCGACTGGACCGAGTATTTCGGCCATCAGCCGGCGGATGGCTCGGGCGATGTCTTCTTCCATCTCGATCCGCTCTGGGCGAGCCCTCACGTCACCGCCGTCGGCATCGACAACTATATGCCGCTCGCCGACTGGCGCGACGAGGATCTCGAGGCGGAAAGCCCTGACAGTTTCACCGGCATCGACGATGCGGAGGGATTTGCGCGGACGCTGACATCGGGCGAGGGGTTCGACTGGTTTTATGCCAGCGAGGCAGACCGTCGGGCGCGGGTGCGGACGCCGATCACCGATGGCGCCTATGGCAAGCCCTGGGTCTTCAGGTTCAAGGACCTGAAATCCTGGTGGGAGAACCCCCATTTCAACCGGATCGGCGGCGTCGAGCAGGCGAGCCCGACGGCCTGGATACCCGGGATGAAACCCTTCTGGATGACCGAAGTCGGTTGCGGAGCGGTCGACAAGGGAGCGAACCAGCCGAACATCTTCGTCGATGCCAAGTCGGCCGAGAGCGGAAGGCCTCACTTCTCGGCGGGCGCCCGCAGCGACAGCCAGCAGCGTCGGTTTCTGGAGGCGCATCTCGACCACTGGGCTGGCAGTCTCCTGCCGCCTGATATGGTCGATCCTTCGCATGTCTATGCCTGGACCTGGGACGCGCGGCCCTATCCGGCGTTTCCGCAGAACATGGCGCTCTGGGCAGATGGATCGAACTGGCGGACAGGGCATTGGTTGAACGGCCGCCTGGGTACGGCGACACTGGCCGACACGATTGCGGCGATCCTCAGGGATCATGGCTTTTCCGATTTCGACGTGTCGGAAGTGGCAGGCGATCTCGGCGGCTATGTAAAGGGGGATCTGACCTCGGCGCGCGACCTGATCGAGCCCTTGCTCGACCTCTTCCAGATCGACGTGATCGAGGACGCCGGGCGGCTGAAATTCCGCACTCGGCCGACGGCGAGCCTGGCTGCCCGCGAGATCACCGTCCTCGCCGACATCGCCGATCGCCCGCTCTGGAGCGAGACGCGCGGCCATGACAGCGATTTCGCCTCCGAGGCGCTGGTGACCTTTTATGATCCGGCGGCGGATTATGTCGAGGCGAGCGTGCGCTCGCGCAAGGTGGAGGCCGCGACCGATCGGCAGCTTGCGCGCGACCTGCCGGCGGCGATGCCGGAGGAGACAGCACTTGCTGCCGCCGAAGGCTGGCTGCGTGACAACCGGCTGGCGCGGCGCACGGTTCAGCTGGCGCTCGGGCCGCAGGAGATTGCGATCGAGCCCGGAGACGTTCTGCGCTTCCCCGAAGGACCGGACGGGCGTTTTCTGGTGCAGGGCATCGACGAGGGCTTTGAGCGTCGCCTGACCCTCAGGGCCTTCGCGGGCAAGGTCTCCGCACCCGTGCCGGTGGTTGAACCCGGACGGGTGGTCGACGGTGGCGGTGCGGCCGGCTTTGCGCCGGTCGTGCAATTTCTCGATCTGCCGAGGCTGGAGGGTGCAAGCCATGCCGGTGACGCGAGCGTTGCGGCATATGGCCGTCCCTGGCGGCGGCTTGCGGTATCGAGCTCTCCGGAAGCCGAGGGCTATCGGCTCAGGCTGACGCTGGATCGGCCAGCGACCCTGGGACGGCTTCTGGAGCCGCTTGCCCCCGGACCTGTCGGGCGCTTCGATGGGGCGAATGCCCTTGTAGTCGAGGTTCTAGCAGGAGCCTTTGCCTCGGCGAGCCGCATGGCTGTTCTCTCCGGCGCGAACCGGCTCGCGGTCCGGGCCAATACCGGCGGCTGGGAGGTCGTCGGCTTTGTCGAGGCCGAGGAGGTTGCGGTCGGACGCTTCCGGCTGACGGGCCTTTTGCGCGGGCTGGGAGGCACGGAGGACGCAGTCGTGGCTGGTGCCGCAGCCGGGGCCGAGGTCGTGGCTCTCGACGAAGCGGTCCGGCCGCTGGGGCTCGGGAATGCCGAACGCGGGGCCGCACAGAACTGGATCCTCGAGCCGATGGGGCTCGTGACCGAGATTTCGGGCCCGCATGTCTTTGCCGGCGGATTGCGGGCGGAGACGCCGCTTTCGCCTGTGCATGCGAAGGTGCTGCGGCAGGCCGCGGGCGATCTTTCGATCAGCTGGATCCGGCGCAGCCGCATCGAGGCCGATGCCTGGACAGACGGGAAGGTGCCGCTCGACGAGGCGCAGGAGCGCTACCGGCTGGAGATCCTTGATGGCGGCACCGTGCTTCGTGTGGCCGAGGTGACCGAGCCCGCCTGGACCTATGCCGTCGCCGATGAACTGACAGATTTCGGGCTGGCGCAGACGGCGCTTGGCCTCCGCATCCGCCAACTCGGACGGCTGGCCGCCGGCCTGCCGCTGGAGGCGGTGGTTCCCGTCGATTGAAAACCATTCAACAGGAGGATGACATGCTGGAGATGAAACCCTGGTACCAGTCGAAGACCGTCTGGGGCGCCCTGATTGCGATCGCTGCCCCGCTTCTCGGCAGGGCCGGACTGGAGCTCGGCGGCGCCGAGCAGGCCGAAATTGCCGATGCACTGACGACGCTTGCCGGTACGGTCGGAGGATTGCTCGCGCTCTACGGGCGGCTGACGGCGACGAAGGGCGTGGGTGGGTGAGGGCGGGCCGATGTTGCCAACTGCACCGATCCCCTCACTTGCGAAATCTGAAGTTTAGGCGGCTTACGCTCGCCTAAGCCTTCGATTTCGCTTTCTCCCCCACTATGGAGGGAAAGGAAGGGAGGGGCCGGCCGCATCATCTCCTCTGCCCTTTTGGGAGAGGTTACAAAATCGAGGGCTTAGCCCGATCAGGGCTAAACCTCAGATTTTGTTGGAGAGGGGGCCGACAAGGTGACCTCTGCGTCTTGCCCCCTGCGTGGCGGTCGTGATTGGCTCCCGACCGTGATCCACACTCTGAGCCCACGCATTCATTTGCCATTCAGACGCCTTGCGGTACATAATTTGCCAAAGTGGACGTCATCCAAGAAGAAGCAGCAATGGCATCTTTCATGAAATACACGGGCCTCGCATTGGCCGTGACCGTGGCGGCTTTGCCGGCGACGGTGGGCGATGCCGTGGCGGCGGATTGCAGACAAGCCGCGGAACGCGTGGTCGCCGAAGTTGGCGGGCAGTTGCTTTCCGTGCACGAATCGGGCGGTGAATGCGTGATCGTCGTGCTCGTGCCGGGCAATGGCAACGAACGGCCGCGCAAGGTCACGATGCGGGTCGCCGAGTGACCCGCCTCCGGGATTGAAGAGCTTTCCGCACCGAGGGGTGAACGCATGCGCATTCTCGTCGTCGAAGACGATGTCAATCTGAACCGCCAGCTTGTCGAGGCCCTGCAGGAAGCGGGATATGTCGTCGACAAGGCCTTTGACGGCGAGGAAGGCCATTTCCTCGGCGAGACCGAACCCTATGACGCCGTCATCCTCGACATCGGCCTTCCCGAGATGGACGGCATTACGGTGCTGGAGAAATGGCGCGCCGCAAGCCGGGTCATGCCGGTACTGATTTTGACCGCGCGCGACCGCTGGTCTGACAAGGTGGCCGGCATCGATGCAGGCGCCGATGACTATGTCACCAAGCCTTTTCATGTCGAGGAAGTGCTCGCCCGTATCCGCGCCCTGATCCGCCGTGCGGCAGGCCATGCATCCTCGGAAATCGTCTGCGGCCCCGTCCGGCTCGACACCAAAAGCTCGAAAGCCACTGTCGAAGGCGTGACGCTGAAGCTCACCTCGCATGAGTACCGGCTTCTGTCCTATCTCATGCACCATATGGGCGAGGTCGTGTCGCGGACCGAACTGGTCGAGCATCTCTACGACCAGGATTTCGACCGCGATTCCAACACGATCGAGGTCTTTGTCGGCCGTCTGCGCAAGAAGCTCGGCGTCGACATGATCGAGACCGTGCGCGGCCTCGGCTACCGAATCCAAGCCCCGGCGAAATGAGGATCCGCTCGCTCACCGCGCGCGTCCTGATCCTCGCCACGCTCTGGTCGGCGCTGGCCCTGGTGACGATTGCGGTAGCGATTTCAGCCCTCTATCGCCAGGGTGTCGAGCGCGGATTCAACAATCTCCTGCGCGCCCAGCTCTATAACGTCGTCAACTCGGTCTCGATCGGCGATAGCGACAGCCTGACCGGTTCGCCGGCGCTGGGTGATCTCAGGTTTTCCCAGCCAGCAACCGGCTGGTATTGGCTGGTTGAGCCGCTCGGCAACTATGCCACGGCACCGCTCGCCTCCGCCTCGCTCGGGGTCGCAAACCTGGCCGTCCCCGACGTGGACGCAACACCCTTCGACCAGAACTACGAACGCTATTACGAAATGACGGATGATGTCGGCAACCAGATAAGGGTTGCCGAAACCGAAGTGGTGCTCGACGACCAGGGACGGGCAGCACGCTTCCGCGTGTCGGGCAATCTGCAGGTGGTCGAAGACGAGATTGCCTTTTTCACCAGCCGTCTTTATGCGGCTCTCGCGGTGGTTGGTATTGGCGGCCTCGTCGTCAACGGACTTGCCATTCTCTATGGCCTGAAACCGCTCGACCGCGCGCGCCGGGCGCTGGAACGAATCCGGCGGGGCGAGGCCGAGCGGATCGAAGGTGATTTCCCGAGCGAAGTTCAGCCGCTTGCCAACGAGATCAACGCGCTGATCGACAGCAACCGCCGCATTGTCGAGCGGGCCCGCATGCAGGTCGGCAATCTCGCCCATTCCCTGAAAACGCCAATCGCCGTCCTTTTGAACGAGGCGCGGACCCTGGAGAAGAACCAGGCCGAAGTCATCGCGACCCAGGCCGAGGCCATGCAGGCGCAGGTAAGCTCCTATCTGAACAGGGCGCGGATCGCAGCCCAGCGCGACAGCGTGCTGGCCCGCACCGAGGCGCAGCCCGTCATGGAGCGGCTGGCGCGGGTGATGCGCAAGCTGAACGCCGATATCGTGTTTGAACTCGATGTCGCGCCGGACCTGACCTTTGCGATGGAGCAGCAGGATGTCGAGGAAGTTGTCGGCAACCTGCTCGAAAACGCCTCCCGCTTTGCCCGAACCAAGGTCGTCACCCGGGCCGTGATGACGACCCGTGATGGCGACACGACCGACGGCCGGCGCGGCTGGATCGAGGTGGTGGTCGAAGATGACGGGCCGGGGCTTGCCCCCGACCAGATCGGCGAGGCGCTGAAGCGCGGCCGAAGGCTCGACGAGAGCAAGCCCGGCACGGGGCTCGGGCTGTCGATCGTCAAGGAGATTTCGGGGGAATATCAAGGCTCTTTCGGCCTGTCGCGCGCCGGCATCGGTGGGCTTCGCGCACAGTTGATCCTACCAGCTGTGACCAAGGACACTGCATGATTGATTTTCCTGTGAAATTACATAGGTGTATAAGATGGCCTTGAGCCGGTCGAAGGCCGCGATCCGCTTCGCGCGAAACGATCGGCCTCGACAACAGAAATCGACGGGACTTGGAACGGTCTGATGGGTGTGAAGCACTTCGGGATACTTGCAACCACTGGCCTCGTGTCGCTCGCGCTTGCGGGCTGCACCACTTCGGGCGGCGGACGCAGCGCAATCGCCAATTCCGCGGTCTATATTTCTGCCTTGCAGGGGGGCATCGTATCCCGGACTGGCGTCGAACTCTCGCGCAGCCAGACGCAGCGGGCGCTCGAAGCCGAATATCGCGCGCTTGAGGCTGCCCCCGGTGGCCAGCCTGTAATCTGGGCAGGCGGCGAGGTGCGTGGGGAGGTCATTGCAGCCGCCCCATACCAGGTCGGCCAGCAGAACTGCCGCCAGTTCACCCACAAGGTTTTCACGGACGGCCGTGAACGCCAAGCCCGCGGCGCTGCCTGCCGCAACCCGAACGGCACCTGGACGCCGCTGAGCTGAGGCGAACCCGGGGCTGCTGATCCCGAGGATTTCAATCATTTGAACGCGCCTCCCACTTGACTTGGGTCAAGGCTGGGCGGGTTATGGTAACTTAGAGAATTCTTGCGGCCAAACGCCTCAACTTTCCGTCAGGCGAGGTTTGGCTGTTGGAAAGCACCTGTCCTTGACGTAATTGAGTTTCATGTTGTTCTGGATCATCTCCGCGCTTCTGACGGTCCTTGTTGCCGTCGTCCTGCTGTCCCCCTTGCTGCGGGCTTCGGCCCGAGCGACGCGTTATGACGAAGGCGAGGCGGCGGTCTATCGCGACCAGCTGCGCGAACTGGAGCGGGACAAGGCCGGGGGGCTTATTTCTCCCGAAGATGCCGACTATGCGCGCGCCGAAATCGGCCGTCGTCTGCTGGCGATCGCAGGTCGGGAGAAGGCCGGTGGCGAAGGCGAGGGGGACGAGCCCGCTGATGCCGCGGCGAAGCGTTCCGGCCGCCGTCGCTACACCTGGTCGCAAGCCTTCATCCTGCTCTGTCTTCCCGTGATCGGGCTTGCGGGCTATCTGGAAATCGGCAGCCCGGGCACACCCGATGCGCCGCTCGAAGCACGCATTGCCGACCCCGGCGACGATGTCGATCTGTTGGTGGCCAAGGTGGAGCGGCATCTCGCGACCACACCGGAAGACGGGAACGGCTGGAACGTGCTGGCGCCCGTCTATTTTCGTATTGGCCGCTATGACGATGCCGAGCTTGCCTTTCGCAATGCGATCCGCATTCTCGGGCCGGATGCCGAGCGTATGAACGGCCTCGGCGAGACCGTTGTCATGCGCAATGACGGGATCGTCACCGACGATGCCCAGATGGCCTTCCAGGCGGCGCTGAAGCTCGAACCCAACAATCCGCGTGCCGACTTCTATCTGGCGCTGGCGCTCGAGCAGTCCGGTCGCCGCGCCGAGGCGCTCACGGCCTTCCAGAACATCGCCAAGGCCTCGCCGCCGACGGCCCCCTGGATGCCACTGGTCAATCAGCATATTGCGGCCAACAGCGCCGGCGTGCCGCTTCTCGAACAGCCGGCACAGGCTGCGCCGGAAGGCGAAGCTCAGGCTCAGAACCCGGCAGCCCCGGGCAACCCGACGGCCGAGGACGTTGCCAATGCCGGAGCCATGTCGGAGGCTGATCGCGGCGAGATGATCCGCGGCATGGTGGCGAGCCTCGATGCACGGCTGAAGGAAGATCCGAATAATTTTGAAGGCTGGATGCGGCTTGTCCGCTCCTATGCGATGCTGAAAGACAAGGAACGGGCAGAAGCCGCGCTCAAGGAGGGCCTGAAAACCTTCCCGGCCGACGGCGCCGAGGGCCAGCAGCTGCTCGCAATGGCGAGGGAACTCGACCTGTCCGTTGAGGAGGTGAGCCAATGACCCGCAAACAGAAACGCCTGGCAGTGATTGGCGGTGGCATGGGTTTCATCCTGACCGCCGTGCTTCTGGTGATGTTCGCCTTTGGCCAGTCGATCGCCTATTTCTATGTGCCCAACGATCTTGCCGAATCCGATGTCCAGCCGGGCACCCGCATCCGCCTCGGCGGACTGGTCGAGACGGGTTCGCTGGTGCGCGGAGAAGGCTCGACGGTAACCTTCACAGTAACCGACACCCTGAGCCAGCTGCCCGTGACCTATACCGGCATCCTCCCCGATCTCTTCCGCGAGGGGCAGGGGGTCGTCGCCGAAGGTCGCTTCGAGGGCATGGGCAAGGTGTTCGTCGCCGATACCGTTCTCGCCAAGCATGACGAGAACTACATGCCGAAGGACGTTGCGGATCGTCTGGAGGCGCAAGGGGTTCAACTGAGCGGCAAGGAGAAGATCCAATGATCATCGAGCTTGGCCATTATGCCCTCGTTCTGGCGCTTGCCACCTGTCTCGTCGTCTCCATCCTGCCGGTGATCGGTGCGCGCCGCGGCGACGCGGCGATGATGGCGGTCGCGACCACCGGCACCTACGCGCTCTTCCTGCTCGTGGGCTTTTCCTTTGCGGTTCTGACCTACGGCTACGTCGTTTCCGACTTTTCGGTCCAGAACGTCTACGAGAACTCCCATTCGCTGAAGCCGATGATCTACAAGATCTCCGGCGTCTGGGGGAACCATGAAGGGTCGATGCTGCTCTGGGTGCTGATCCTGGCCTTCTTCAGCGCCATGGTCGCCTTTTTCGGCACCAACCTGCCGGACCGTCTGAGGGCGAATGTGCTGGCCGTGCAGGCCTGGATCACCGCCGCCTTCACGCTCTTCATCCTTCTGACGTCGAACCCCTTCATCCGTCTCTCGCCCATTCCGGCCGAGGGGCAGGACCTCAATCCGGTCCTGCAGGATATTGGCCTCGCGATCCATCCGCCGCTGCTCTATCTCGGCTATGTCGGCTTCTCGGTCTGCTTCTCTTTCGCGATCGCTGCGCTGATGGACGGTCGCATCGATGCCGCCTGGGCGCGCTGGGTACGGCCCTGGACGCTGGCTGCCTGGGTGTTCCTGACCGCCGGCATCTCCATGGGCTCCTACTGGGCCTATTACGAACTCGGCTGGGGCGGCTGGTGGTTCTGGGATCCTGTTGAAAACGCCTCGTTGCTGCCCTGGCTTGCGGGCACGGCGCTCCTGCATTCGGCGCTCGTGATGGAAAAGCGTGACGCTTTGAAAATCTGGACGGTGCTGCTCGCCATCATCGCCTTCTCGCTGTCGCTGCTCGGCACCTTCCTGGTGCGCTCCGGGGTTCTGACTTCGGTGCATGCCTTCGCCACAGACCCGACGCGCGGTGTTTTCATTCTCGGCATTCTCGTCATCTTCATCGGCGGCGCCTTCATGCTCTTTGCCCTGCGTGCGCCGCTTTTGAAGGCCGGCGGCTTGTTCCAGCCGATCTCGCGTGAAGGCGCGCTCGTCCTCAACAACCTGATCCTGACGGTGTCCACCGCCTCGGTGCTGATCGGCACGCTCTATCCGTTGTTGCTCGAGACGCTGACGGGCGAGAAGATCTCGGTCGGTCCGCCCTTCTTCAACATCACCTTCGGGCTTCTGATGATCCCGCTTCTGCTGGCGGTACCCTTTGGGCCGTTCCTCGCCTGGAAGCGCGGCGATCTGCTCGGCGCCTTGCAGCGCCTGTATGTGGCGGCGGCACTTTCGCTCGTTCTCGGTCTCGGCCTCTGGTACGCCCAGAACGGCGGGCCCGTGATGGCCGTGGGCGGTCTCGCACTCGCTTTCTTCGTCATGGGCGGCGCGGTCTCCGATCTCTGGTATCGCGCCGGTTTCGGAAAACATCCGGTCGCCACGGCTTGGGCTCGGTTGAAGGGCCTACCGCGCTCCGCCTTCGGTACGGCGCTCGGCCATTTCGGTGTCGGCGTCACGGTGCTCGGCGTCGTGGCTGTAACCACGTTCGAAACGGAAGCCGTGGTCGAGATGAAGCCGGGCATGACGGTGGAATCCGGTGGCTATGTCATCACCTTTGATGGCCTGCGCGCTGCCAACGGCCCGAACTACACCGAAGACCAGGGGCATTTCACCATCCGCGAGGGTGGTGTCGAAGTCGCCGATGTCTGGTCGTCGAAGCGGCTCTATACGGCCCGCCAGATGCCGACGACAGAAGCCGGCATCGTCACCTTCGGCTTCAGTCAGCTTTATGTCTCGCTGGGCGATCCGATGGCCGATGGCGGCATTGTCGTGCGGGTCTGGTGGAAGCCCTGGATCCTCTGCATCTGGTACGGCACGATCGTCATGATGGTCGGTGGTGTCGTGTCGCTGTCCGACCGCAGACTGCGGGTCGGTGCGCCGAAACGGGCCAAGGTGGCGGCAAAGCCGGTGCTGGAGGCTGCGGAGTGAGTGCGTGGTTTCAGAAGATTGCCCCTCACCCTGACCCTCTCCCCGCAAGCGGGGAGAGAGGATGGCAGGCGCTTGTGGCTTCGGCCTTCTCCCCGCTTGCGGGGAGAAGGTGGCGGCAGCCGGATG
>NZ_LJIB01000033.1:0-64500 GCF_001295785.1 Rhizobium sp. AAP116 | reverse complement strand
CCAAGGGCTTCGGCTTCATTCAGCCTGACAACGGCGGCCCGGACGCATTCGTTCACATCTCGGCAGTTGAACGCTCCGGCATGCGCGAAATCGTTGAAGGCCAGAAGCTGGCTTACGACATGGAGCGCGACAACAAGTCGGGCAAGATGTCGGCCTGCAACCTGCAGGCAGCCTGATAGATCCGGGATCCGCTTTCCTTTGACCACGGATGTACTGGCACTGTCGAAGGCAAGATCCCACGGAAGGTCAGGCAGATAGCCTGGCCTTTTTTTATTGCCCGACATGGGCAAGCCTCCTGAAAGGAGATGACATGACCGAGCAACTCACCAAGTCGCGCCAGACCGCCGAACTCGCCTTTGCGAAGACGCAGTCGCAGTTTCTGGCCCGCGGTCGCGCGATCGACGAGCAGGATGCGATTACCTCTGCCCGTGACGAGAAGACGCTGCGCCTGCGCGAAGCCCGTCTGACACGCGAACGCGAAGCGCGCGAAAGCGCAACGGCGGCCCTCGTCGCCAAGCGCGCCCGTACCTGACCCCAGTTCCAAGAGATCGGAGCCCCAATGAAATTTACGAGAGACCATGGCCTCGCCGAGCGCCGTACCACCGCAACTGACGCCAAGGCAGCGCTGCTTCAGGCTTACAAGGCCGCCCATGCCGCTGCCGATCCTGAGCGTGAAGCACGCATGGCAGAACGCGCGGCCCGTGCCGAAGAGCGCGTCAAGCGCCATGCCGAACGCGACCGCCTGAAGGCCGCGGAAAAGATCCGCGCCGAACAGGAAGCCCGCGAACGCGAAGAAGCCGCGATCGCTGCGGCAAATGCCGAGAAGGACGCCCGCGAACACGCGGAAGCATCGCGCATCAGCCGCGTTGTCGAAGACGAAGCCGCCCGCAAGGCCGAGCGCGACCGTCGCTACGCCGCCCGCAAGGCCCGCCAGGGCTAATTGCAGTCATAATCCCTCGTCGGGCTGCGAGACTGCGGCCCGCATCGGCGGACGTGAACACTCCGTCACCGCGATCGGTTGTGCGCAACCGATCAAGCTGATGTGATTATACTGGAAAACCATTCTTCCGATCTCCACATGTCCGGATGAAGCCGGATGTGCTCCCAAGCGTCCGGCGAAAAGGAGCATGATCATGATGAAGAAACTCGTCGTCGCCGCAGCCCTTGCTGCGGCTACTTTCGCCGCCCTTCCGGCCGGTGCCGCAACCTATGTCGAGGCCGGCGGCTGGACGCCCCGCGAAATCCTCTTCGGCAAGCAGTATAATGGCAATGTCACCGCGATCCGCGTCGATCGCGGCGGCTTCGACCGTCATACCTATCCGATGCAGGTCATCTACCCCACCGGCAACAGCATGCGGCTTGCCCAGGCGGCCGTGACGGAAGATCCGAGCTTGTCTGCAGCGCTCCAGGTCCGTGGCATTGCCGCGCAGAACGTCTTGTGGGTCGAGACCGCCCTTAACGGTGGCAAGATCGTCTATTATCGCTGAGTAAGATACGGCTGCGTGTCAGACGCGGGAAGTCTCTGACGTCTCGCGACATGCGCGCATCACAAATCTCTGATATGACTCCTTCCCAGTGAGCCTGGGAGGGAGTGATGCGCCTTGCCGTCTACAACGTCGAGAACCTGTTCGATCGCGCCAAGGCGATGAACCTGGAGACCTGGGAGGACGGGCGCCCCGTTCTTGAGAAATTCGCCGCATTGAACGCGCTGCTCGGCGAGGTCGCCTATACGCCGACTGACCGCAGCAAGATGGCGGATCTGATTGTCGATCTCGGAATGGAAAAGAGCGACACCGGTCCCTTCGTCATCCTGCGCCGCAATCGCGGCGGCCTGCTGAAGCGCCCCAAAACAGGCGGCATCGAGATCACCGCATCTGGCCGTGCAGATTGGGTCGGCTCTCTTGAACTGCGCGATGAACCCATCAACGAGCACGCCATGCGCAACACGGCACGCGTAATCCGCGACCTGAAGGCGGACGTGCTGGGCGTGGTCGAGGCTGAAAGCCGGCCCGTGCTCAAGGCCTTCAGCGACGAGATCCTCGCCTCGGTCGGGGGCAACCCGTTTCGCCATGTGATGCTGATCGATGGCAATGACGAGCGCGGGATCGATGTCGGCCTGATGTCCGGTCCGCTATTCCCGATCGGCCGGATGCGCAGCCATGTGGACGACCGGCTGCCCGATGGCAGCGACCGCATCATCTTCTCCCGCGACTGCCCTGAATTCGAGGTGACGACCGCAAGCGGCAATAGGCTGCTGGTGATGGTCAACCACTTCAAGAGCAAGGGTTTCGGCGGCAAGGTTGAGTCCGACCGCCGCCGCAAGGCCCAGGCGAGCCGTGTTGCCGAGATCGTCGAGGAGCGGCTTGCCGAGGGTTGGGAGCATATCGCTGTCATCGGCGACCTTAACGATACGCCCGACAGCGATCCCTTGAGCCCCCTGCTGAAGACTGCCGACCTGACCGATGCCTTCGATCATCCGAGCTTCGACAATGGCGGCTATGAGGGCACTTACGGCCTGTCCAATCCCAGCAACAAGATCGATTACCTGCTGCTCTCTCCCAAGCTCTTCGACAAGGTGGAAAAGGGCGGTGTGATCCGCACCGGCATGTGGCCGGGGTCACGGCCGAAGCGCTGGGAGACCTATGAGGAACTGAAGAGGCCGCAGGATGCGGCTTCCGATCATGCGGCTCTCTGGGTCGACCTCGACCTCTGAGGCGGAGGTCTTAAGCCCATTCGCCTTGACGCATCACAGGCACTTTCGAGCCGTCGGCGCGGATGCCATCGATATCCACTTTGTCAGAGCCGATCATCCAGTCGATGTGGATCAGCGAGGAGTTGCCGCCCTGCGCCTTGATCTGGTCCTGGCTGAGTGAGGCGCCATCCAGGAAGCACTTCGAATAGCACTGGCCGAGCGCGATATGGCAGGAGGCGTTTTCGTCGAACAGCGTATTGTAGAACAAGACGCCGGACGCCGAGATCGGCGAGGAATGCGGCACCAGTGCCACTTCGCCGAGGCGCCGCGCGCCATCGTCGGTGTCGAGGACCTTGTTGAGCACGGCCTCGCCCTTCGAGGCCTTGGCCTCGACGATCCGACCACCTTCGAAGCGCACCTGGATATTGTCGATCAGCGTGCCCTGATGGCTGAGCGGCTTGGTCGAGGAGACGTGTCCCTCCACCTTCAACGCATGCGGGGTGGTGAAGACCTCTTCAGTCGGAATGTTGGGATTGCAGGTCACGCCGTTCTTCGCCGTCGAGGCGCCGCCATGCCATTCATGGCCGTCTGCAAGGCCAACCGTCAGGTCTGTACCGGGGCCGGTAAAATGGAGCGCTGAGAAGCGCTCGCCGTTCAACCAGGTCGACCGCTTCTTGAGTTCCGCATTGTGCCCGGCCCAGGCCGCGATGGGATCGTCACGATCGACGCGGGAAGCGGCAAAGATCGCATCGGCAAGCTTGCGCACGGCCTCCTCGATCGGCATGTCAGGGAAAACGAGCTTCGCCCAGGAGGGGTTCGGATAAGAGCAGATGTTCCAGTTGATGTCGAAATTGGAGATATGCTCCAGCGCCGGCTTGTAGGCGATGGAGGTCGCCTTGTTGGCGCGGCCGACCTTGGCAGGGTCTTCCTGCGACAGCAGCAGCGGATTGTCGCCGGCAATGGCGAGGCGGGCAGCCCCGTTTTCATAGGCCTTCGCCATGCCGTCATAGAGCCAGTTCGGCGCACGGTCGAAACTCGCGTCGTGACCATGGCGATAACGCGCAAGCGTCGTCTCCTCATCCGAATAGAAGGTGGTGACCGTCGAAGCGCCTGCTTGGTAAGCATGCGCCGTGATCAGGCGGACAAGCGGCACGGCGACGAGCGGGGCCGTCAGCACCAGGTCCTGCCCCTTTTGCAGCTGCAACCCGACCTTGATCGCCACCTCGGCGAGTTTGTCGAGCTTGACTGGATCGATGGAGGCGGAGAGATCGGGGAGGGTCATGGGGTATTCCTGTTGTGGCTGTAACGCCAGACTTAAGGGGAAAGATGGCGAAGTCCAGACCATGGGCAAGTGTCAAGCCACCAGCGGCGCCGCAATTGCGCCCAGTGCGGCAAACGCATCCTGCGGCGAGAGCCGCACCTGCAACCCGCGCTGGCCGCCATTCATGTAGACGAGCGCTTCGTCCATGACTGATATCTCGATGGCGGTCGGCACCGGTTTCTTCTGACCGAAGGGGCTGATGCCGCCAACGACGAAGCCGGTGAGCTTCTCGGCATTGGCCGGCTTCATCATCGCTGCCGACTTGCCGCCGAAGGCACTCGCCAGCTTCTTCATCGACACTTCCCTGTCTGAGGGCACGACCACACAGACCGGCTTGCCGTCGAGTTCCGCCATCAGCGTTTTCAACACGCGCGACGGATGCTCGCCGATCGCTTCCGCCGCCTGCAGCCCGATGCGCTCGGCATTCGGGTCGTAGTCGTAGGTCGCCGTGGTATAGGCCACCCCGGCCTTGTCGAGAAACTGCGTGGCGCGGGTGGTTTTCGCCATGGGATCAGGCTTTGAAGGTCTGCTGATAGATTTCGGGCTTGAAGCCGACGACAAGCGCGCCATCCACGTCGAGCACCGGCCGCTTGATCATCGACGGCTGCTCCAGCATCAACGCCTTGGCCTTTGCGGCATTGAGCCCTTCCTTCTTGTCGTCGTCGAGCTTCTTGAAGGTCGTACCGGCCTTGTTGAGCAGCACCTCCCAGCCGACCCTGCCGATCCAGCTGTCGAGGGTCGACGCATCCACGCCCTTGGCCTTGTAGTCGTGGAAGTCATGCGCCACGCCTTGGGTCTCGAGCCAGGTGCGCGCCTTCTTCATCGTGTCGCAGTTCTTGATGCCGTAGATGGTAGTCATGAAGGGGGCTCCCTGCTCGCGGTCTGTTCGGCAGGGATAGCAAACTCACGAGCGGATGCAAGAACAGGAGCGGTTGCTCGACACCTTTTGAAAGGTGGCCAAGCAAGAGTGTTGCCAGGCTTTGGCGCAGGGATTACGGCCTGCCAAAAGGCCAGGCCGTTTCCAAGAGGCCCGGCAGGATCTCGCTGGCAAACCTGTCGGCATCTGCTCCGCCAAACAGGTATTTGGCCTTGCCGTCGACAGCGAGGTTCGCCATGCCATGCATGGAGGACCAGACGACGAACAGCTCACCCATGGCATCCGCGCCTGCGGGCGCGCCCCGGGCGATGGCAGTCGCAAGCCCGGTCAGCGCCTGCCGGCTGGCCTCGCTGTAGCGCGGGTCGTCGCGATCGACGAGATCGGGTCGGAACATTAGGCGGAAGCGCCCGGTATGGGTGATGGCAAAACGCACATAGGCCTGCGCCAGGTCTCGAAGATCACGCCTGGCATCATCACTGGCCACGACCGCGTTCAGATACTCGCCGAGACTGCCATAGCCGAGCAGGGCCACTTCGGTAAGCAGGCCCTTGGCGCTGCCGAAGTGATGCGCCGGCGCGCCGATCGAGACGCCGGCACGGCGCGCGGCTTCGCGCAGCGAAAACCCCTCGATGCCATGCTCGCGAATGATCGTATCGGCGGCGTCGATCATCGCCGATTTCAAATTGCCGTGATGGTAGCCTGACTTGGCGCTGTTTGGGGACTCTGCCATCTATACACTGTTCAGATTTCCAGTTACACCTTCATTCTATCAGTGATCAAATGACCCATCAACAGGAGACTCTGCATGTCAAAGACCTGGCTTATCACCGGCGCCAATCGCGGCCTGGGTCGCGTTTTCGCCACCGCCGCCCTGAAGCGTGGAGACAAGGTTGCCGCAACCAGCCGCAGCCTTGCAGGCCTCGATGATCTCGTTGTCGACTACGGCGATCGCATCGTGCCGCTGCAGCTCGACGTCACGGATCGATCCGCCTGCGTCTCGGTCGTGGCAACCGCCGCAGAGCGGCTCGGTCGGCTTGATGTTGTCGTCAACAATGCCGGCTATGGCCTGTTCGGTATGGTCGAGGAAGTGTCTGAAAAGCAGATGCGCGATCAGATGGAGGTCAATTACTTCGGCCTGTTCAACATGACACAGACGGTCCTGCCGCTACTGCGTGATCAGGGCTTCGGGCATATCGTCCAGATCTCGACCGTCGGCGGGGTCATGACTTTCCCCGGGCTTGGCGCCTATCACGCCTCGAAATGGGCGGTCGAGGGACTGACCGATGCGCTGGCCCAGGAAGTCGCTGGCTTCGGCATCAAGGTATCCCTGGTCGAGCCCGGCCCCTACATGACCGATTGGGCCGGCAACTCCGCAAGCCATGCACAACCGATCCCCGCTTATGACGGCCTGCGCACCGCCATGCAGGCGCGCCAGGCGCAGATGCCGCCCGCCGTCTACGGCGAACCGGAGGCTGCCGGTTCGGCCATCCTCAAGCTCGTCGATGCTGACAACCCGCCGCTGCGCCTCTTCCTCGGCGTGCTGCCGACGATGATGGTGCCGGACGCCTACAAGGCGCGCCTTGCGACCTGGGAAGAATGGAAGGACGTCTCGGTTGCCGCGACGAAGGTGTCCCATGACTGAGCGGCAGGTTGACGCATCGATCAAGACACCATCCCGGATTGTCGGCTGGGCCCTGACGGCGCTGGTGGCTCTCGTTATGATCCTCGGCGGCGTCGCGCATCTGGCGAGCCCGGAAGCCTTCGCCCCGCTGGTTCCACCGTGGCTGCCAGCCTATCCGGTTCTGGTCGCGGCGGCTGTGGTGCAGATCCTGATTGGCGCAGCCGCGCTTTGGCCACGGACAAGAGCCCTGGCTGGGCTTGCTTTTGCTGCCCTGTGCCTCGGCTATCTTCCACTGCATCTCTGGGATTATATCCGCACCGATCCCGTTTTTGCACCACCGATCGCAGCCACCATCCGTGTGGTTGTGCAACTGCTGTTCATCTGGGCGGGCGTCACTCTCTGGCGCCGAGGTCGATCATCGACGGGCAGCATGCTCTGATCCGGCTCTTGAAAGCGAAAACGGCGGAACAGTGTTCCGCCGTTTGATTGTCTGGCATATCAGTCGTTGGGGCAGGTCAGGCCCTCACTCCCACTCGATGGTCCCTGGCGGCTTCGACGTCACGTCATAGACCACCCGGTTGATGCCACGGACCTCGTTGATGATGCGGGTTGCCGCCCGTCCCAGGAATTCCATGTCGTAGTGGTAGAAGTCGGCGGTCATGCCGTCGACCGAGGTGACCGCACGCAGGGCGCAGACGAACTCGTAGGTGCGGCCATCGCCCATGACCCCGACGGTCTGGACCGGTAGGAGGACTGCAAAGGCCTGCCAGATGGCGTCGTAGAGGCCGGCCTTGCGGATCTCGTCGAGATAGATCGCGTCGGCTTCGCGCAGGATGTCGAGCTTTTCGCGGGTGACACCGCCCGGGCAGCGGATGGCAAGGCCCGGACCCGGGAAGGGGTGGCGGCCGATGAAGCTATCGGGCAGGCCGAGCTCCTTGCCAAGCACGCGCACTTCGTCCTTGAAGAGTTCGCGCAAGGGTTCGACGAGCTGCATCTTCATGCGCTCGGGCAGGCCGCCGACATTGTGGTGGCTCTTGATCGTCACCGAAGGGCCGCCGGTGAAGGAGACGCTTTCGATGACGTCGGGATAGAGCGTGCCCTGGCCGAGGAAATCCGCGCCGCCGAGCTTCTTGGCTTCTTCCTCGAAGGTCTCGATGAACAGGCGGCCGATAATCTTGCGCTTGGTTTCCGGGTCACTCACACCTTCCAGCTCGCCGACGAACTTGTCGACGGCATCCACATGGATGAGGTGCAGGTTGTAGTGTTCCTTGAACATGGCAACGACATCGGCTGCCTCGTTCTTGCGCATCAGACCGTGGTCAACGAGGATGCAGGTGAGCTGGTCGCCGACGGCCTCGTGGATCAGGAGCGCTGCAACCGACGAGTCGACGCCACCGGAGAGCGCGCAGATGACGCGCTTGTCCCCGACCTGAGCCCGGATCTGCTCGACCGCCTTCTGGCGATAGGCATGCATGGTCCAGTCGCCCTTGATGCCGGCGATGTTCTGCACGAAGTTCTGGATGAGCTTCGCGCCATCGGGCGTGTGAACGACCTCAGGATGGAACTGCACGGCGTAGTACTTGCGGGCCTCGTCGGCGATGAAGGCAAACGGTGCATTGGCGGAGGTGGCGAGCACCTTGAAGCCCGGCGGGATCGCGGTCACGCGGTCGCCATGGGACATCCAGACCTGGTGGCGGGAACCGACCGACCAGAGGCCGCCGAACAGGTCGCAATCCTGTTCTACCTCGAGGAAGGCGCGGCCGAATTCGCGGTGATGACCGCCTTCGACCTTGCCGCCGAGCTGGGCGCACATGGTCTGCTGGCCATAGCAGATGCCGAAGATCGGAAGACCGCTGTCGAACAGCACCTGCGGCGCCCGGGGACTTCCCTCATCGAGCGTGGAAGCAGGGCTTCCCGACAGGATGATCGCCTTGGGCTTCAACCGGTGGAAGCCTTCTTCGGCGGACTGGAAGGGGACGATTTCGCAATAGACGCCGGATTCACGAACGCGGCGGGCGATCAGCTGCGTTACCTGGCTGCCGAAATCGACGATGAGAACACTGTCGGGATGTGCTGTCTGGGTCATGGCGAGCCTTTAAAGAAAACGGGCCCATCTTTCAATGGCAGAATGCCCAGAGAATCTCGATTTTTTGTGCGCCTGCTCAGAACCAGAAGACGCCGTCTTCCAGCGCCGTCTGCAAGCCGTCGACGGCAAGTGCGAGTTTCTTGTCGATGACATGCAGATATTGCGTCCAGTCGTCGATGTGATTGACGTCATGGCGGCCATCCGAGATGCCGCGCAGCCCGATCAGCGGAATGTTGAAGCTCTGGCAGGCGCGAAGGATAGCAAAGGTCTCCATGTCGACCATCTGGGCGTCGATCGACTGGTAGGCAGCACCCGAAACGACATTCGCACCGGTCGAAAGCGTTGCCGCCGGGATGCCGGGAATGCGCAGCGGCAGTTCGACGGAAACGGGGAGATCGAGAAACGGTGTCTTGCCCTTCTCGAAACCGAAGGCAGAGGCATCCATGTCGCGATAGGAGACGGCCGAGACCTGGTAGATCTCCGCCTGTTCGAGCGTGGCGGAACCGGCCGAGCCGAGAGAGACGACGAGATCCGGCAGATCGTCGTGGCTCGACAGCCGGGAAAGCTCCTTCGTCAGCACCACGGCGGCTTCCACTGGTCCGACGCCGGTCATCAGCGGCGAGATGCGGGTGCGCAGGAAGACGCCGTATTCGGCATCCGCCGCCATGACGAAGAGCACGGTCTTGCCGGCGATCGACTTCATTTCGTAGGTCATCCGGAAATCCCCTCGCGTCCGCGGATCACCATCATCGTGCTGGTCATCGAGGCGATCAGCTTGGCGGGACCATCTGTCAGCGCATAACCGCGACCGTCGGCAACAATGATGTTGGAGCCGGGCTTGGTGATTTCGCCGCGAAACAGGAAGCGCTCGCCGCGACCAGGCGACATCAGGTTTACCTTGAATTCGATGGTGAGGAGGGAGACTTCGGGCGTGGTCACCGTATAGGCCGCATAGCTGCAGGCGGTGTCGAGGGCGGCGGAGATCACGCCGGCATGCAGGAAACCGTGCTGCTGGGTGAGCTTGCGGTCATATTCAAGCTCGATCTCGACGACGCCGGGGCTGACGCGCGAGAGTTCCGCCCCGAGCGTTTCCATCGCCCCCTGGCGCGCGAAGCTCTGCCGAATGCGTGTTTCGACCGTTTCCTGATCGTAGTCCACCATGCCCTGTCCCCTTTGGCGGCGAAATTGGCACGGTCGTTCCAGGCAGGCAAGCCGGCGAGCGGCAAATTCAGTTCAACCAGGCGAGGCTGAGATTGAGAATGCCGGCGAACGTGACCCAGGCGAGATAGGGCACGAAGAGCAGTGTCGAGATCCGGTCGATCGGCTTGGCTTTCACCATGAAGGCGATGATCGTCACCAGCATGCCCAGAATGACGGCGAGCGCCAGCTCGGGGTTCTGCAGACCGAAGAAGGCCGGCGACCACATCAGGTTGAAAGCCATCTGCGCGAACCAGAGCTGCATGGCAGCCGATTTCGGTGCGCGCTGCCAGATCCGGGCGCCAGCCACGCCGATCAACACGTAGAGCGTCGTCCAGACCGGGCCGAAGAGCCAGGCGGGCGGGTTGAAGAACGGTTTTTCCAGCGACTGAAACCAGTCGCCGGGCGGATTGGTAAGGCCAGCGAGAAGGCCCGCGCCGACGACGAAACCGATGAAGAGGATGTAGCTCAGGATCTTGGACATGGAGGTCATCTAGTGTTCCACGGCTAGTTCTGCCAGCCTTCAGAGGCGGATGATATGCTGGTCCCAGGCAATCTCGGTGTTTCGGTCGAGGAAATCGCCACGATAGGAGGAGACGGCAAAGCTCTTTGGCGAGGGGGCAATGCCCGCTGCATCCGGCAACGTCGTCTCGGACAGCAGGCGACCGTCCTTGCCATCGAGCACCGCCCAGAGCCCGTTTTTCGGCGAGGCGATGCCGACGAGACCCTGAGCCCGGTTGACGGCGATGGCACCGACATAATTGCCGAGCCGGTCGGTCGTTTCGTCGGGAAGCTGGACATAGGAGACGGGAACGCCCTTGGCAAAATACCCCACCAACGGCGGTCGATCCGTGCGCGGCCCCTCATACTGACAGGCGAACCAGATGCGACCGTCGGCGGCCACGTCGAGATGCCGCGTGGAGAGCTGCTTGAGTTCGGGCGGAAGCGTGTGCTTCTCGATCAGCGCCCCGGTCCGGGCATCGGCCAGAACGAGTGACGGCTCCATATGGTCGAGATTGAGCTTGGTGCGACCGAAATCCGGATGTGTCTCGATCCCGCCATTGGCGATGACCAGGATACCATCGGCCGTGACGGTGATGTCATGTGTGCCGATGCCATGGGCCGGGACCTCGCCCACGCGCTCGAAGCCGGAGATGCAATCATAGATCCCGATCACGCCGGCATTGGCGTCGAAGTCGTTTTCGCTGGCATAGAAGTGCCGACCATCAGGCGAAAAGGCGCCGTGTCCGAAGAAGTGCCGTCCGTTCGCCGCCGCGATGATCCGTGGCTCCACGGATTTCTTGGCGTCGAAGATGACGGCAAAGGTCCCTGGTCTACGGGCAAAGGCGACCGAAAGCCCGTTCGCGGCGCTGTGGCAGAGCCCGTGGACACGGCCGGGCAATGCGATTTCGTCGATCAGGCTGCCCTGTTCGCTGACAAGGCCGATGGCAAAGGAGCCATCCGCGCGCTTCAGCCCACTGGCATAGACGGCATCCGTGCGTTCGAGCGCAAAGGCTGCGCGTGGTGCCAGGCCCGCAACGAAGGCAAGACCCGCAGAACGCAGGAAGGCACGACGATCGATGAGCGGCGTTGCGATCATCTCAGTCGCCGTCGGAGAAGGAAAAGCCGGCGGCAAGCCCGATGCCGCCGCCGAGATCGTTGTTGAGCCGAAGGATCAGGTCGCGGCTGTTGAGCAGCAGGAAGTCGAGCTTTGCGATCTGGGCTGGATCCTCAAAGACCTGAGCCACATCCGGCTTGATGTCGGCCGAGACCCGCGACAGTGAGCGGGCAACGAAATCGGTCGAGGAGACGACCGAGCGATTGCCGTCGGCCAGAAGCTCGACCATGCCCGAGGTGTCGAGCAGGTCGCGCACACCTTCGATATTGGCGGTGATCGAGCGGAAGGTATTGCCCGAGCGCCAGTAGATCGCCTGGCGCGGCAGGGCTTTCTTCGGGTCGCCCTTGTAGAATTGCTCGATGCGCTGGTCGCGGATGGTTTCTGCGGCATGCACGAGCACGCCGAGCAGTTCCTTGGCGGCCTCTGCCTCGTCGCGGTAGAGCGGGTTGTTGGGTCCGGGCGTCTTCCAGGCGGCAGCCACACCGTCAGGCGCATCCCAGGCGGCGGAGAGTTCCGCGCCGAGCCGCTGCAGATTGGCTGCGATCGCCGTGCCATACTGGCAGCGGTAATGGCCTTCGGTGGTCGTCAGCGCTTCGGAGCCGGTGCCGAACAGCACGAATTCCAGCGCGCCGAGCCCCTGCATGGCAACGCTCTTGCCCTTCAGCGTCTCGACCGAGGTGACGCTCAGATCGGGCTTGGTAAGGGCCGCCTGCACCTGTTTCAACCCAGTACCCTTGCGGTCGGGGAAAAACAGGATGCGTTCGAAGCGGTTATCGTCGAGCACAGGGCCGACACGGATAATCTCGATGCGCGACCAGGCTTCGACCACGTCGCCGAATGCCTTGTGTGCGCCGTCGAGCGTCTCGGGTGACGGAGCGCTGCACAGCGTGTTCATCGCGCCCTGCAGGACAGTGGCCTGATCGGTGAAACGGCGATAACCCGGGCGGATGAAACCGTCGACGGCGCGCGTCATGACGCCCGGGACCTTGGCTGCGTCGAGCACGCCGACGGTCGAGCTCGATTCCTGCGCCAGTACGGGCAGCGGCATCAGAGCGGCAGTGAGGAGGGCAAGGCGCGCGAAAAACCGCATCAGAGAGACTCCAGAAACGTGATCAGGGCCTTGCGGTCCTCGGGGGTGGCAGCGGCGAAGGCATTGCGGGCGGCTTCCGCCTCTCCGCCATGCCAGAGAATGGCCTCGGTCAGGTTTCGCGCCCGACCGTCATGCATGAAGAAGCTGTGGCCGCTGACCACCTGCGTCAGACCGATACCCCAGAGCGGCGGCGTGCGCCATTCCCGTCCTGTCGCATCGCCGACCGCCTGACCATCGGCGAGACCTTCGCCCATGTCATGCAGCAGAAAGTCGGAATAGGGCCAGATCAGCTGGAAGGCCTGTGCCTTGTTCTCTGCCTTGCGGCTCGTGACGAATTTCGGCCGATGGCAAGCAGTGCAGCCGCTGGCGTAGAAGACTTCCTTGCCGCGCAGCACTTGAGCATCGTCTACGTCACGCCGCTTCGGAACGGCGAGGTTCTTCGCATAGAAGGTGACGAGATCGAGCACCGGCTCCGGCCCCTCGGTATCGCCGAGCCTAAACTGCACGCCGGTCGCGGCCTCAAGGCAGGCGGTCTGCTTCTCGGTGCAATCGCCGAAATGCCTGGGATCATCTGGCGTCGAAATGCCGATATCGCCGGCAAAGGCGCTGGAACTCTGGTCGCGCACCGAGGCGTTCTGCGCCTTCCAGCCGAAACGACCGAGCTTGATTTCGCCGATCCGGTGGTCGCGGGCACGGGCGGCACGTCCGGAAATGCCGTCACCATCGAGGTCATCGGGATCGGCAAGTGCCCTGATATCTTCCTCGGGGATCGCTTCGATAAGGCCGAGCCCGATCATCGGATTGGCGATGCGCGGCGAAAGCGTCGTGCTTGGATCGAGTGGGCCGTAGTTCAGATCGCCGACGGAGTAGCTGGGTTTGCGCAGCATCACCGTCTCGCCGCCAGCCAGTCTCACCGGCTCTTCGGTGTAGGTGATGGCCATGCGGCCTTCCGCGGAGATGCCGGGCACCGCCTGGTCCTGCAACTGGCCACCATAGACGGGATCGGGCAGCGAAGCGATGTCGAGCTGCTCAAGCTTGGCCTTCTCCTCTGGCGTGGCGGCAGGGCGCGCGAGGCGGAAGAACATTGAGGTATGGTCGCGGTCGCCCTCCGGCGGGTGGCCACGCCCGTCCTTCAGGTGACAACTCTGGCAGGCCCGCGCGTTAAAAAGAGGGCCGAGGCCGTCCGAGGCCTGGGTCGAGGAGGGGGAGGAGACCCAGAGCTTGCGGAACAGAGCGTTGCCGAGCTTGAACTCTTCTTCTTCGGCGAAGGTGATGTTGGCGGAAAAGTCGGAAAAGGAGTCGGCGCTCACGCCGCGCGGGGAGGTGCCGGCCCCGCCCTGCATCAGTTCAAAATTCTCGGCCTTGCTGAAGTCTTCCGTCGGACGCGTGACGGCGATGACGCGGGAGATGTCCTTCGGCGTCAGATCGGTTCGTCCGACAGCCTCTCCGGCGGCAACGGGCGAGATGGCCAGGCCCGTTGTCAAAAACATGCCGAGGCCGGCGAGGGTGGCCTTGCGAGTTCTCATGATGGGGATCGGGCCGCTCCCCTGGAAGGGGCGGCCCGCCTTTGCTGCTTACTGGAAGACGGCCTCAGGACTATCAAGGCTGTCGGAACCCTCAAGCTCGATCGTGCCGAGGTCCAGCGACGCAATGACGCGCTGGATGGTCTGGGTCTGGTCGATCAAGCCGTCGATGGCGGCCTGCACCGTGGCATTGCCCTCGGCATTGCCTTCGCCGATCATCTGGTCATAGGCTTCCGTGGTCTGGGCACGCTCGGCCATGGTGTTCATGGCAGCGAGAGTCTTGTCGAGCTTGCCCTTCATTTCCGTATCGAGCGCCTGGTCCTTGGCGGCGGCGAGTTCCGACAGCGACGGACCGTTCATCTTGGTGCCGTCGACGCGGGTGTATTCGCCGGTATAGGCGGATGCGATACCGATCGCGTCGTTGAGGTGCGAGGCATGGGTGTTGTCGGAGAAGCAATCATGCTCCTCTTCGGGATCATGCAGCAGCACGCCGAGCTTCATGCGCTCGCCGGCGAGCTCGCCGTAGGACAGCGAGCCCATGCCGGTGAGGATTGCGGAAATGCCCTTCTGCTCGTCGGCGAGAACGGCCTTCGTGGCTTCGCCTTCAGGCGCCCAGGCGACGACCATCTCTTCCAGATCCTGCAGCAGCAGCGTGGACGCGGCCTTGAGATAGGCGGCGCGGCGGTCGCAATTGCCATTGGTGCAATTGGCCGTGTCATAATCGGTGTAGGAACGGTTGCCAGCGCCCGGACCGGTGCCGTTCAGATCCTGGCCCCAGAGCAGGAATTCGATGGCGTGATAACCGGTTGCGACATTGGCTTCGACTTCGCCGGCTTCATGCAGCGTCTCGGCGAGAAACTCCGGCGTGATCTTTGAAGCATCGACCTCTTCGCCGTTGATCTTGATCTTAGGGCTGGCGATGACGTTGGCCACGTAAAGCGCATTGCCGTCACTTTCGGTGCCGTAGCCCGCGTCGACATAGTCGATAAGGCCTTCATCAAGCGGCCAGGCATTCACCTTACCTTCCCAGTCGTCGACGATCGGGTTGCCGAAGCGGTAGACCTCGGTCTGCTGATAGGGGACGCGTGCGGCAATCCAGGCTTCCCGGGCGGCCTTCAGTGTCTCATCGCTGGGCTTTGCGATCAGCGCATCAATAGCGGCATCGAGGGCCTTGGCAGTGGACAACGAGTCTTCGAACTTCGCGTGGGCAAGTTCTGCATAGTGCGTCAGTACATCCTTGGGCGCGGGTGCCGCGACCGCAGGGCCGGCAAAAATCGCAGCCGATGTGACGAGCAGCGCGACAGACGCGCCGATGACAGATTTCCGGATCATGGTGTCTCCCTTCGGCGCCAATGGGCGCCTCGATGTGAACGGACGGCCATGTCTTCGCGCAAAAAGAAACTGGTGTCAAATAGTCGAGTATGCGAATTTATCGCTTGAATTGACGATGATCAAGTCAGGTCGGACGACGGCGCATGCGACAGAAGAAGAAGCCGTCGGTGTCCATGCTGGCGGGGCTGAGCGTCACCGTCTTGCCATCTGACGAGCGTGGCTTGGGCGCCGAGGGGCCGAAAAGATGCGTCCATTCTTCGACAACGGGGACGATCTCGAAGGTCGGATTGGCCTCGCAAAAGGCCTGGACCTGCCGGTCATTTTCTTCAGGCAGTACCGAACATGTGACATAGAGCAGGGAGCCATTCGGCTTGACGAAGGTCGAAGCCTCGGTGAGCGCTTCCTGTTGCTGGGCAATGCGCTCCTGCAGGTTACGGTCGGTGAGCCGCCACTTGGTGTCAGGGCGACGGCGCCAGGTGCCAGTGCCGGTGCAGGGCGCGTCGACCAGCACCTGGTCGCAGCGTTCTTTCAGGCTCGCCAGCCCCTTGGTGCTGTCGTGGACCTGGACGTTGTGGGTGCCGGCGCGCTTCAGCCGCTCGATGATCGGCGCCAGTCGCTTGCGGTCGGCGTCATAGGCGTGCACCTGGCCCTTGTTGTTCATGACAGCCGCCATGGCGAGCGTCTTGCCGCCACCGCCGGCGCAGAAATCGAGAACCTGATCGCCTTCGCGCGGCGTCACGAGATCGGCGACGATCTGCGAGCCCTCGTCCTGAACCTCGAACCAGCCCTTCTGGAAGCTGAGTTCTGCCGTAACGTTCGGGAGGCGTGACGGGCCTTCGCCGGCCGGCACGCGCATGCCAAAGCGGGCGATCGGCGACGCCTTGGCGCCGGAGCGATCGAGTGCCTTCAGCACCTTGTCCCTGTTGGATTTCAGCGTGTTGACGCGCAGATCCAGCGTCGGCCGGGTGGCCAGTGCCTTGGCTTCGGCCAGCCATTCGTCGCCGAAGGCTTCTTCGAACGAAGGCTGCACCCAATCGGGAATGTCACCCTGGACATGCAGCGGGGCATCGGAAAGGTCGCGGGAGGTAAAGGCCTGCACCTGGGTTTCAGAGAGCGCCGCCGGCGCAAAATTGTCGCCTTCGAGTTCCGCCTGGAGCGCCTCAAGGCTCATGCCCCATTGCCGCAGGAGAACGGCCCAGCCGAGAGTGTGGGCGCTGTCGTCATCCATCAGCCAGGCATGAGAAAGCTTCATGCGCAGCGCATCATAGACGATGTTGCCGATGGCAGCACGATCGCCGGAACCGGCGAAACGGTGCGAAAGGCCCCAATCCTTGAGGGCATCGGCAACGGGTCGGCGACGGGTCTCGATATCGCTCAAAACTTCGATCGCACCGGCAAGACGGCCGCCCAAGCGCATGGTCATTCTCCTCTGAAAGAAGAGAGCGTGGTAACGGCGATCAGGGTCAAGAGCAAGCGCCTAAAACCCGACGAACCAATCGCCGCTCCCGGAATTGCAGCCAATCAGCCGATGATCTCGTAGCAGACCTTGGCATGGCCCGAGCGGATCATGCCGATGTTCTGGGCCGCGGCCTTGGAGAGGTCGAGCACGCGACCGCGGATGAAGGGACCGCGATCGTTGATGCGGACGACAACGCTCTTGCCGCTTCGCGCATTGGTGACTTTCAGCTTGGTGCCGAATGGCAGGGTCTTGTGGGCCGCCGTCAGTCTCGTCGGGTTCATGCGTTCGCCGGAAGCCGTCTTCGATGTCAGCGCATACCAGGATGCGCCACCGCATGACGACTTTGCGTTTGCACTCGAAGGTGCGAAAGCAAAGAGTGCAGCAATAGTTGCAGCGGCGAAAGCAGAGCGGCGGTTGATGATCAAGATCTACGTCCCTAGTCGTTGACACGAGTGGTTTTTTGCGTGCCGACGGCTAGGCAGGGTCAAAAATGGCAAAAACGTGCCCGCAGATAATCACGAAACATTACAGCCTGTAACATTCGTGATGATCGGAAGACGGATCTTTACCTTAATCAAATGTGAATTATACAGAAAAATCGTTTGATTTCATGAGTCTTCATGGAATTAAAAACTCACGATTCCACCTTTTGCGGCATTCACGGAATCGGTGAAGAAAAATTTTGCTCAGAGGTCATATTTGCTGCCCAAATTGTGGTGCGGGCGGGGCCAGACGCTCGTCTGCGCGGGCATTCTGGCGCTCGGAGCGCAAAGTTTGACTTCGTAACACGCCCCTTCAGGCCCGTTGGTTCCATGTGCCGGAGGCAAGTAGATCGGCCAGCGACATCATGTAATTCGGGTACTGGAAGTTGAATCCGAGCGACTTGATCTTGCCGTTCGAAACCCGCTTGTTTTCGCCATAGAAGGAGCGCGCCATGGGGGTCAGCTCCGCCGTCTCGAAAGGCTGCTCGGGTGGTGCATCCATCGCCATCAGGCGGGCAGCTTCGGTTACCACGTCCTGCGGCGGGGAGGGCATGTCGTCGGTGACGTTGAAGATCCCGCCTGTGTTCGGGCCGGCCAGGAACGCCGTGGCGGATGCGATGTCCTCGACCCGGATGCGATTGAACACCTGGTCTTTCTTCACGAGGCGGCGCGCCGTGCCGTTGGCAAGGTTCATGAAGGTGTTGCGGCCAGGACCATAGATGCCGGAGAGCCGCAGGATCGCGAGAGGCAGGTTGTCCCGTGCCGCGACCACCTGCCACGCCTGCTCGGCCTCCACGCGCTCCACTGAGCGCACAGAGACCGGCTTCAGCTCCGTCTCCTCGTTCACCCAGGCACCGTGATGATCACCATAAACGCCGACGGTCGAAAGATAGGTGATCCATTCGAGCTTTGGCATCAAGGCCTTGATGCCCGCCTGGCCACAGAGCCGGATCAGCGGGTCGCCCTCGCTGCCAGGCGCGATCGACTGGACGAGATGCGTGGTCTCGGCGAGTTCGGCAAGAAGGGGCTCCGACAGGCTCGTGCCGTCGAAGACGAAGGGCCGGATTCCCATGTCCTCAAGCGCCTCGCCCTTCTCTGCACTCCGTGTGGTCCCGGCGACCGAGGCGCCCTCGCTGCCGAGACGCTGGCCGATTGCCTTACCCGAATACCCGGCTCCAAAAATCATCAAGCGCATGCGTCAGCTCTCCGTCATCCATTCCTGTCGGACATGCTCGTCCGTTTCCGTCATCAAATGCGCGCTCTGCAGAGCGGCGAAGCGATCCGCCGGCAGAAGCCTGGACAGCGCCCAGGCGGCCATGCCACGCACATCAGCCGAGCCGTCCGTCAGCAGCCTCTCACAGGCCGGCGCCAGATCGCGAGAGCCGGAATTTCCGGCCGCAATCAGCACATTGCGCACAAAGCGGTCCCGCCCGATCCGCTTGACCGGCGAGCCGCTGAAATAGGTGCGGAAGGTCGGATCGTCCAGCGTCAGGAAGAAGGCGATGTCGGGGGCCTTCAGGTCCTCGCGCGCGACAAGCTTCATCTCGCGGGCGGTGGCCGCGAACTTGTTCCAGGGACAGGCAGCGAGACAGTCGTCGCAGCCATAGATGCGGTTGCCGAAAGCGGGACGCAGCGCCCGGTCGATCAGACCCTTGTGCTCGATCGTCAGATAGGAAATGCAGCGCCGCGCATCGATCTGGTAGGGCGCAGGAAAGGCGTCCGTCGGGCAGGCGTCGAGACAGGCCCGGCACGACCCGCAATGGTCGCGCTCGGCTTCATCGACTTCGAGCTCAGCCGTGGTGAAGAGGCTGCCGAGGAAGAGCCAGGAGCCAAAGTCGCGGCTGACGAGATTGGTGTGTTTGCCTTGCCAGCCGAGGCCGGCTGACGCCGCAAGCGGCTTTTCCATGACGGGCGCGGTATCGACGAAGACCTTGACGTCTTCGCCCGCACGCGCCGCAAACCGCGTCGCCACTTCCTTGAGGCGTCCCTTGATCACGTCGTGATAGTCGCGATTGCGGGCATAGACGGAGATTGCCGCCTTGTCGGTCTGCGACTGCAGAAGCCGGGGATCCTCGTCCGGACCGTAGTTCATCCCGAACATGACGATGGAGCGCACATCAGACCATAGCACCCGTGGATCGGCACGACGCTCCTTCGTCTCTTCCATCCATGCCATGGTGCCGTGCCGTCCGGCCTCGAGAAAGGTCTCGAGCCTTGCCGGCGCTTCGGGAATGGCGTCCGGCAGCGTGATGCGACAGAGATCGAAGCCCTGGGCATGTGCCTCCTGACGCAGTAAACGCGTGAGGTCTGCCTGCCGCTTCCGGATCTTGGGATCGATCTGCGGCTCGTCCATGAAGATAACCGTCAGAAGTCGAGATCGGCGTAGTGCGACACCGGCGTGATGCCGCGCACGCGCTCTGTCAGCAACGGGCGGAAGGACGGCCGCGACTTGATGCGCTGATACCATTCCTTGGCGACCGGAAATTCGTTCCAGTCGATCTCGCCGAGATAATCAAGCACGGAAACAGCCGCTGCCGCCGAGAGATCGGCGTAGCTGATGCGGTCTCCTGCGAGCCACTGGCGCGAACCGGAAAGCCAGGTCAGGTATTTCATGTGATGGCGAATGTTCGAGCGCGCCGTACGCAGGACCTTGGAATCGGGAGCGCCGCCACCGAGGCCATTGGGAATGATCAGCTTGTGCACCCGCTCGCGCACCAGTGGCTTGGTGACATCCTGCTCCATCTTCTGCAGGAACCATTCCGTCAGCCGGCGGATCTCGGCCCGCTGGAACGGGTCTTCCGCAAAGAGGCGCCGGTCGCGCTTCAACACGCCATGCGTCTCGTCGATGAACTCGGAAATGATGGTCGGGCCGCACAGTGCCCGCATGTTGTCGTCGACATAGACGGGCAGCGTGCCGGCGGGATTGAAGGCGAGGAATTCCTTGCGCTTCTCCCAGGTCTGTTCCTCCACCAGATCCGTCTGGAAGCCGTATTCGGACAGGACCAGGCGTATGAAACGGGACGCGGTGGACATCGTGTGATGATACAGGGTCGGCATCGGAACTCGGATTCTCGGATTTTTCAGTGGCCGCAGCGCAGGCTGTCGAAGCGGCTGGTCATCAGCGCGGCTTCCAAGCTATAGGGTTTCGGCCCCGGCAATACAAGCAAATCACTTTGCCTTCCCCTTGAAGGAGACCTCATGGAAGACCAATCCATTATCAGCGCGCTCGTCCTTGGCCTGATCGAAGGCCTGACCGAGTTCGTGCCGGTATCCTCCACCGCCCATGTCCTGTTGGCCGGCCATTTCCTCGGTTTCGAATCGCCGGGCAACACATTTGCGGTGTTGATCCAGCTGGGCGCAATCCTGGCCATCCTCAGCGTCTACTTCGCCAAGCTGCTCAAGATTGCCCTGTCGCTGCCGACCAGCGCCGAGAGCCGTCGCTTCGTTGGTGCGGTTCTCCTCGGCTTCCTGCCTGCTGCCGTGATCGGCTTTATCGCGCATGACTTTATCAAGACGGTTCTTTTCGAGACGCCGATGCTGATCTGTGTCGTGCTGATCCTTGGCGGCTTCGTCCTGCTCTGGATCGATCGCCTGCCGCTGAAGCCCCGGTATCACGACGTCACCGAATATCCGCTGTCACTCGCCTTGAAGATCGGATTTTGCCAGTGCGTGGCGATGATCCCGGGCACATCTCGTTCCGGTGCGACGATCGTCGGCGCGCTGCTGCTCGGTGCTGACAAGCGCTCGGCGGCGGAATTCTCCTTCTTCCTCGCCATGCCGACCATGCTCGGTGCCTTTACGCTCGATCTCTACAAGAACCGCAACGCGCTGACCGT
This sequence comes from Rhizobium sp. AAP116, assembly GCF_001295785.1. Classification (NCBI taxonomy): domain Bacteria; kingdom Pseudomonadati; phylum Pseudomonadota; class Alphaproteobacteria; order Hyphomicrobiales; family Rhizobiaceae; genus Rhizobium; species Rhizobium sp. AAP116. Next base: position 43,366 of record NZ_LJIB01000033.1, on the reverse strand, counting down.
CGACGACACCTTGATCATCGCGATCGGCTTCGTGGCAGCCTTCATCTCGGCTCTCTTCGTCGTCAGGGGGCTTTTGAATTTTGTTTCAAAACGAGGCTATGCGCCCTTCGCCTGGTGGCGGATCGCCGTCGGCACAGCAGGGATCATCGGTCTGCTGATGTTCGGCTGATGCCGGCAGAGCCGAGACAAGAAAAAAGGCTGTCCCGAGGGGCAGCCTTTTTGATTTTGGGAGATCAGTTGGTCGACGGTATCGAGGCCGTCGAGCAGGGGTCGATGCCATAGGCAGGCGAGCAGTTGTCCTTACGGGCCGCCACCGTGGTCGGGGCGACGAAGGAGCCGGCGATGATGACCAGTGCCGCACATGCGAAGAACAGTGCGATAGGCTTGCCCATAGAAATGCCTCTTAATACTGACTGAAAATGAGGGCCGGCAATCGTTGCCGTCCGGCCGTTGGGGGCCAGTCTTTACGCATTGCCACGACCGCCATCAATAGGCGAACTTGCTTTATCCTGAGTTAACGCAGGTCTTCACGCGGCTGCGTCTTTTGTGCAACGGCGGTTCAGGTTGCAGCTCTGCAAAAGGCGACTTCAGGCGGCCTCAGGCCGCCTTGCCGGTCCCTGTGTACTGGCCATGCACGCGGTACTGCACGAGATAGGTCGGGAGGATTGCGGCCATGGTCACCGGCTCGATGCCAAGGCCTTCCAGCGTGCGCCCCTCGGCCTTGGCGGCAGCCGAAACGACATTGTCCTTCTTCAGAAGTTTGACCTGGTCGCTGGTGAGCGGCGGCGTGATCAGCGGCACGGCAGAGGCAATGCTGCCGATCAGAGACGCGATGCCGAAGGGCAGCGTGACAAGCGCACGCTTGCGGCCGACGATTTCCAGCATCATCTCGAGACACTGCTTGAAGGTCGCGACATCACGGCCCCCGAGTTCGTAGATCTTGCCACGGGCGATCGAGCCGTCGACGGAGCGCGCCACGACCTCGGCGACGTCACCGACATAAACAGGCTGGAACTTGGTCTTTCCACCGCCGACAAGCGGCAGCGCCGGCGCCAGGCGAGCCATGGCGGCAAACTTGTTGAAGAAGCCGTCCTCCGGGCCGAAGACGATCGACGGACGCAGGATCGTGGCGTCGGGCAGGATCGACTGGACCGCGGCTTCGGCACGACCCTTGGTGGCGGCATAGACGGAGTCGGACTTGGCATCGGCACCGATCGCCGAAACGTGGGTCAGCGTCGCGCCGACCGAACGGGCGGCTTCAGCAACCGCGCGTGCGCCAAATTCCTGCACGGCGTCGAAGCCGTTGCGACCGCTTTCGAACAGGATGCCGACGCAGTTGATGACATGGTCGGCGCCCTGGACAGCGGCATCGACCGATGAGCGGTAACGCAGGTTGGCCTGGACGAAGGAGATCTGGCCGACATTGCCGAGCGGCTGCAGGAAACCTGCGAGATCAGGACGGCGAACGGCAACACGGATACGGTAGCCGCGCTTGGCGAGTGCCCTGACGACATGCCGTCCGACGAAGCCCGAGCCCCCGAAAACGGTGACGAGCGGCGGAAGGTTGGACAAGGTCATGGACGGCTCCCCTGAACTATATAAAGGCGCACACGATATGCGCGATCTGGCTGGCCTCTCTTAACCGAATCGTCCGGCGGGGGAAAGGCCCGTCAAGGCCGCATCCGCCGGACATTGAGGCGCAGGGGCAGGGCGGGCTCAGATGCCCTCGACAACCACAATTTCCCCGTCCGCCACTTCCTGGCGGATCTTGGCGGCGATCTGGTACTCCGGCGAGTTGTAGCAATCGACGGCGGCCTGATAGGTGGGGAACTCGATCACCACGTTGCGCGCCCGCCCATCGCCCTCAACCAGGGTATAGGCACCACCTCTTGCGAGGAATTTGGCGTCATATGTCTCGAAGGCCGGCTTCGCGGCGGCGACATAATCCTTGTAGCGCTCCGCATCGCGTATATCGACGCGTGCGATCCAGTATCCCTTGGCCATGGTCTCTCCTCCCATATCGGCTGTGCTTAATGCTGCTTGAGCAGCGCCTCGTCCATCTCGGCGAGGATCGCAAGCGCTGCCGCCTTCGGATCCTCTGCCTTGATGATCGGTCGAGCGACGACGAGGTGGCTCGATCCGGCGGCAATCGCGTCAGACGGCGTCATGACGCGCTTCTGGTCGCCCTTGTCGGCGCCTGTCGGGCGGATGCCGGGGGTGACGATCGCAAGTTTCGGTCCGACGATTCCACGCACGGCCGACGCCTCTTCAGCCGAGCAGACGATCCCGCCCATGCCGGCGATGCGGGCCTGTTCGGCGCGTTTCAGCACGAGCGTATGCGGATCGTATTCGTAGCCGGCATCCGTCAGATCCTGCTCATCCATGGAGGTCAGCACCGTCACGCCGAGTAGGCAAAGACCGGATCCCTCGGCCGCCTTGACGGCTGCCGCCATGGCCTTCGGATAGGCATGCAGGGTCAGCATGGTCATGCCCATGCGCGCGATGTTCTCGACCGCAGACGCCACCGTGTTGTCGATGTCCAGCAGCTTCATGTCGAGGAAGACCTGCTTGCCTTCTTTCGCGAGATCGCGGGCAAATTCCAATCCGCCGGCAAAGGCGAGCTGATACCCGATCTTGTAGAATGAGATGCTGTCGCCGAGTGTCGAGACGACGCGCTCCGCTTCCTGGACAGTCGGAACATCCAGTCCGACGATGAGACGATGACGTGCGCTCAAGACAAAGACTCCTGCCAGATCTCCATGCCCCGTCCACTCGCATGCCGCGCGTCAAATCGCAAGCATGACAAGGGCAGGGGGATCGACGATCCCCCGTTCTCCGCAAAACTGGCCGATCAGGCCTTGCGGTAGATCCAGAGCTGGGCGGGCGGGATATTGCGCACGACGAAGTCGAAATGCTGAATGTGATAGCGATCGGGCTTGGCGATAACAGGTGACACCGGGCCGTAGGTGATCTGCACCACGGGGCGCCCTTCGGGGATGCGGGACAGCAGGTCTTCGAGCAGTTGGATACGGGCTTCCATCGGGAAGCTCAGCATCGGCACGGCGCATATGACGCAATCGAAGATCTGGTCCGAAAAACGACCCAGGGTGTTTTCGAGGTTGAAGGCGTCGCCGTGGATGAAGTTGACGCCGGCATAGTCCTCGACCAGGCGGCGATAGAAATCCTCGGAATACTCGACCGAAACGATCTTCTCGGGCGGCACGCCGCGCGCCAGGATCTGCTTGGTGATCACGCCCGTGCCGGGGCCGAGCTCGAGTACCGGGAGGCCCGACTTCACATCGATGACACTCGCCATGCGCTTTGCTGTCACCGAAGACGTCGGCACTATCGCGCCGACTGTCTTGGGGCCCTGCATCATGCCCTTGAAGAAACGGATTTCCTCGTCGAATTTTTTCTCGAACCGTTCCTTCAATCGGATAGCCATGGTCGTCCCTCTTATTGTTGCTGCTCGATTGTTCGAGCGCATTGCGACAATTTTGGGTCGTTTTGTCGCAATTGCAAGAGAGAATGACGCTAGCGAGCCATCGACCCGCCAGAGACGGGGCGCGTTACACGCGCATCGGCATCAGGACATACAGCGCGTCGGCGCCGGCCGTATCACGAATGAGCGTCGGAGAGCCGGCATCTGCGAGCAGGAAGATCGCGTCGTCGCCGGAAAGCTGGGCGGTAATGTCGAGGAGATATTTGGCGTTGAAGCCGATCTCCATCGCGTCGCTTTCATAGCCGACGGCGACTTCTTCCGTCGCACTTCCCGAATCCGGGTTGTTGACCGTCAGCATCAGCTGACCATCGGCCAGCGCCAGCTTCACGGCGCGGCCACGCTCGGACGAGATCGTCGAGACGCGGTCGACGGCACGCGCGAAGGTCTGGCAATCGACGCGCATTTCCTTGTCGTTCGCCTGCGGGATAACGCGCTGATAGTCCGGGAAGGTGCCGTCGATCAGCTTGGACGTGAGAACGACGGAGCCGATGGACAGGCGGATCTTCGAATCGGATATCTCGATGCCGATGATCAGCTCCGGATTGTCGATCAGCTTCTGCAACTCCCCGACCGTCTTGCGCGGAATGATGATGCCGGGCATGCCTTCCGAGCCCGAGGGTGCGTCGACATCGGCGCGCGCCAGTCGGTGTCCGTCGGTGGCAACCGCGCGCAGTTTCAAAGCGCCGCCGGCTTCGATCGTGTGCAGGAAGATGCCGTTCAGGTAGTAACGGGTCTCTTCCGTCGAGATCGCAAACTGGGTGCGATCGATCAGCATCTTGAAATCGGATGCCTTCATCTTGAAGGAATGGGTGAAGGTACCGGCGGTGAGATCCGGGAAGTCCGACTGCGGCAGGCACTGCAGCGAAAACTTCGAGCGGCCGGACGCCACCGTCATCGTGCCGCCATCGGGGTTCGTGGCGAGCAGAACTTCGGAACCGTCGGGCAGCTTGCGCACGATTTCATAGAGCAGATGCGCCGGAACGGTGGTGGCGCCGGCTTGCTCGACCATGGCAGGTGTGCCCTCAGTAATCTCGAGGTCGAGGTCCGTCGCCTTCATATCGAGCTCGGCGCCCTCGGCCTTCAGCAGCACGTTCGACAGGATCGGGATCGTGTTGCGACGCTCAACCACGCGGTGCACGTGATTGAGGGACTTGAGGAGATTGGACCGTTCAAGAGTTATACGCATGGGATGCTACCGCTTTCGACGTGTCGTCTTCCGGAGTTCCGGATCGGAAAATAGGGGCCGGGCAGTCCCCGGGCCGGACGATGTGGACGGGCAAAATGGCAGCAAATTTGCGGGAAAAGCAAGAGGCTCCAAGGTTTTCCACGCCAGTCCCCAGCAGAGCTTGCCGGAATGGTTTATGGGCCGGGCACCCTTGCCGCGAGCATGGGGGTGGAGGATAAAGGCGCCATGACAACAGAAGACAAAAATCAGCCGGTTGCGGCCACCTCGAAGCGCTATCGCCTCAACGACACGCCGGTCGCGGCGCGGCCGCTGGAGCCTGCGCTTTATCTGGTCGCGACCCCGATCGGCAATCTCGGCGACATCACCATCCGCGCGCTCGAAACGCTGGCCGGTGCAGACGTGCTCGCCTGCGAGGACACGCGGGTTACCCGCGTGCTGCTCGACCGCTACGGCATCGAGAACCGTCCTTACGCCTATCACGAATACAATGCAGACGAGGCAGGCGCCCGGCTGCTGGCCGCCCTCGAAGCCGGCAAGTCGGTGGCGCTTGTCTCCGATGCCGGCACGCCGCTCGTCTCCGATCCCGGTTATCGCCTCGGCCAGTTGGCGATCGAGGCGGGCCACCGCGTCGTGCCGATCCCCGGCGCCTCCGCACCGCTCGCGGCCCTTGTCGGTTCCGGCTTGCCGAACGACGCTTTCCTGTTTGCCGGTTTCCTGCCGACCAAGGACAAGGCCAAGCGCGACCGACTTCGCGAACTCGCCAAGGTGCCGGCAACCCTGATCTTCTTCGAGTCCCCGCACCGGATCGGGGATACGCTTGTCGCGGCAGCCGACGAACTGGGCATCGATCGGCCGGCCTCTGTCTGCCGCGAATTGACCAAGACTTTCGAGGAGTTCCGTAGAGGTCCGCTCGGAGACCTCGCCAGCGACTATGCCGACAAGACGGTCAAGGGCGAGATCGTGCTCGTCATCGGCCCGCCCGCCCCAGATGCAGCGCCTGACGCCGCTGATGTCGATAGCCTGCTCGCCGAACTGTCTACCACCATGCCGACGGCCAAGGCCGCAACGGAAGCCGCAAAGCTGACCGGCCTGCCGCGCAAGGAGCTTTACCAGCGGCTGCTGGAACTCAAGGGGGCCGCATGACGCCAAGAGGTGCGGATCGAAAACGCATCCGCGCCGAGAGGCTGGGCCGCTGGTCGGAATACCGGGCCGCCCTCGCGCTCCTCCTGAAGGGCTACCGGATTGTGGCGCTCCGCTACAAGACGAAAGCCGGCGAAGTGGACATCATCGCCCGTCGCGGCGATCTGGTGATTTTTGTCGAAGTGAAAGCTCGAAAAGACCTGCGCGCCGGCGTCGATGCGGTCGGCCACGAGGCCGAGCGCCGCATCGCCAATGCCGCAGATCATTGGCTTCGCAGGCAATCCGATGCAATACGCCTGTCACTTCGCCATGATATCATTGTGGTGCGGCCGTGGCGCTGGCCTGTCCATTTCGAGGACGCATTTTAGCTTCGTTTGAGTTTCGATCACGATTTTTCGAAACCCATTCATTGTGACAGGTCTGTCATAAAAGATTCAAGTCGCTGTCATGGATCGGCCCTATTGGAGCCCTCACCGCAACAACCGGTGGAGAGGATCTAACCCATGATCAAGAAGATTTCCCTGGCCGCTCTGGCCCTGACCATGACCGCATCGACGACGCTTGCCGCGACCAACATCACCTGGTGGCACGGCATGGGCGGCCGCAACGGCGAAGTTCTGAACGAACTGGCCGTCAAGTTCAATGCAGCCCAGACCGCCTGTGTTCTGACGCCTGTGTCCAAGGGCACCTATGAAGAAGCTCTGGCTTCTGGCATTGCTGCATTCCGTTCGGGCCAGCACCCGAACATCCTGCAGGTCTTCGATGCCGGTGCTGCCACCATCATCAATGCCAAGGGTGCAACCGTCGCCGCTGAAGACATCATCCGCGAAGCCGGCCACACCTTCAACGCCGAAGACTACATCCAGGGCGTTCGCTACTTCTACGCCGATGCAGACGGCAAGTTTGTCGGCATGCCGCTCTCGTCCTCGGCGCCGATCATGTACTATAACGTCGAAGCCCTTGAAAAGGCTGGCGTCGAAGCCCCGAAGACCTGGGAAGAGTTTGAAGCCATCGCTCCGAAGCTCAAGGAAGCCGGCTACATTCCGCTCGTCCAGTCGCACCTGCCCTGGCAGATGGTCGAGAACTTCCATTCGCGCAACAACCTGCAGTTCGCGACCAACAACAACGGTTACGACAGCGTCGTCGACACCAAGATCCTGGTCAACACCGAAGAGCAGCGGATGATGTTCTCCAAGCTCAAGGAATGGCAGGATGCCGGCATGTTCGCCTTCTACGGCGCAGGCTGGAACGACAACCAGAAGCCCTTCGAAGAAGGCAAGGTTGCTCTGTGGGTCGGTTCTTCCGGTTCCTTCGGCGGCCTCCTGAAGACCGCGACCATGCCGTTTGCTGCGACCCTGATGCCCAACTGGAGCGGCATCGCGGGTTCGGGCACGAATTCCTTCATCGGCGGCGCGGCTCTGTTCGCCATGGCAGGCAAGTCGGCTGAAGAGAACAAGTGCACCGGCGACTTCTTCAACTTCATCGCCTCGCCGGAAATCCAGTACTACTACCACAAGGAAACCGGCTACGTGCCGCTGACGACTGCTGCCTATGAACTGGCCAAGAAGGACGGTCACTACGACCGCACCCCTCAGGCAGAAGTCGGCCTGCAGCAGCTGATGCTGCCGGGTGGTGAGTGGTCGAAGGGCTATCGCATGGGCTTCTACCCGCAGATCCGCGACGTCATGAACCGCGAATTCGTCAAGATCTTCTCGGGTGAAGTCACCGTAGAAGACGCCTTCAAGACGATCGAAGCCGAGGCCAACGAGATCCTCGCCCGCTTCGCCAAGACCGCTGGCTGATAGAACCGTCCTGTCCAATGTCGTTCCCGGGGACCATCGGTCCCCGGGCTTTCCATTAAGGGGCCCCTGATGAAGCGCGTCCAGTTCAATTCGCGATTTCTGCCTTACCTGTTTCTTTTGCCGCAGTTGGCGATCATCGCGATCTTCTTTTACTGGCCGTCTGTGCAGGCGATCCAGTCCTCCTTCTACATCGAAGATCCCTTCGGCTTCGGATCGACCTTTGTCGGCTTGAGCAATTATGGCGACATCTTCTCGGCGTCCCAATATGGACGCATCGCGCGCTTCACGGTCGCTTTCAGTGTCATCGTCACCTTTCTCGTCCTGTCTCTCGGCCTGCTGCTCGCCTTGAAGGCCGATGCGGTCATCAGAGGGCAGTCGACCTACAAGACCCTGTTGATCATCGTTTATGCCATTGCCCCACCTGTGGCAGGACTGATTGGCCTGATGTTCTTCGACCAGCACATCGGCCCGTTTGTTACCTTTGTCTCGTGGTTCGGCTGGGACATGAAGATTGGTATCAACTATTTCGACACGGCCTTTGCCATGGTGCTGATCGCCGTGTGGAACCAGATCCCTTACAACTTCATCTTCTTCCTCTCCGGGCTTCAGGGCATCCCGAATTCGATCCGGGAGGCGGCAACGATGGACTGCAAGTCCGGCACCCGCCGCTTCTGGACCGTGACGCTCCCGCTCTTGGCGCCGACCGCCTTCTTCCTGCTCATCATCAACATGACTTATTCGCTCTTCGACACCTTCGGCGTCGTCGACGTCATCGTCAAAGACAGTGCCGCCAACAATCCGATCACGCTGGTCTACAAGGTCTATCTCGACGGCTTCCGCGGCAATGACCTCGGTTCGTCCTCGGCCCAGTCAGTCATTCTGATGCTGATCGTGCTGGTCCTGACCATGATCCAGTTCCGCTTCATCGAACGTCGCGTCCATTACGGTTGAGGAGAGCGCCATGTACCGCACCAAATTCTTCGACCACCTGATCCTGATCGCGGGCGTGATCTTCATGCTCGGGCCGCTGGTGGTCGCCTTCACCACATCAACGCATTCCGCTGCCGAGATCCACTCGAACGGCCTGATGCTCTCCGTCGGTGATCATTTCACCGAGACCTATGAAAAGGTCCTGTTTGAGAGTGGTGGTTTCACCGGCCAGGTCACCGGCCTGACCATGGCGATGAACTCGCTGATCCTGGGGCTGGGCTTCGCCATCGGCAAGATCATTCTCTCGATGCTGGCCGCCTATGCCATCGTCTATTTCCGCTTTCGCTTTGCAACGCTCGCCTTCTGGCTGATCTTCACGACGCTGCTCCTGCCGCTCGAAGTGCGTATCCTGCCGACCTACAAGGTGATGAGCGATCTCAACCTCCTGAACAGCTACCAGGGCCTGATCCTGCCGCTCCTGGCATCCGCAACGGGGACCTTCTTTTTCCGCCAGTTCTTCAAGTCCGTGCCCGACGAACTCCTGGAGGCTGCGCGCATCGACGGCGCGGGTCCGTTCAAGTTCTTCATCGACGTGCTCTTGCCGTTGTCGCGCACCATGATCGCGGCGGTCTTCATCATCATGTTTGTCTACGGCTGGAACCAGTATCTCTGGCCAATGCTGATGACGACGGAAGAGGGCTTCTACACCCTGATGCGCGGCATCAAGCAGATCCTCCAGGTGTGGATCGGCTCGCAGATCCCCGACTATAACGAAGCCTTTGCCATGGCCGTGCTTGCCATGCTGCCGCCCGTGATCGTGGTGGTGGTGTTCCAGAGCTGGTTCATCAAGGGCCTCACCGAAACCGACAAGTAAAGGGAGTGCCGATCATGGCGTCCATCGACATCAACGAAGTCTGCAAGATCTACGACAAGGGCGGTGCCAAGGCTGTCGATACCGTCGATATCCAGATCGAGGACGGCGAGTTCATCGTGCTCGTCGGCCCCTCGGGCTGCGGCAAGTCCACGCTGCTGCGCATGGTGGCAGGGCTTGAGGAAATCTCGCAAGGCACGATCTCGATCGGCGACCGCGTGGTCAACGAAGTCGAGCCGGCAGACCGTGACATCGCAATGGTCTTCCAGAACTATGCGCTCTATCCGCATATGACCGTCTACGATAATCTCGCTTACGGCCTGAAGAACCGCGGCACGCCGAAAACGGAAATCGCCGCCCGCGTCGCAGAAGCCGCCAAGATGCTGGAGATCGAGAAATATCTCGACCGCAAGCCGAGGGCGCTCTCTGGTGGCCAGCGCCAGCGCGTCGCCATGGGCCGCGCCATCGTCCGCAAGCCGGCTGTCTTCCTCTTCGACGAGCCGCTGTCGAACCTCGACGCCAAGCTGCGCGTCACCATGCGCGGCGAAATCCGCAAGCTGCAGAAGCGGCTGAAGACCACCGCGATCTACGTCACCCACGACCAGCTGGAAGCCATGACGCTCGCTGATCGCCTGGTGGTCCTGAATGGCGGTCGCATCGAGCAGATCGGCACGCCGCTTGAGGTCTACAATCGCCCGGCCTCCACCTTTGTCGCAAGCTTCATCGGCTCGCCGGCCATGAACCTCGTCGATGCCCGCATCGAAGGCGGACAGCTTCACTTCGCGGATATCGCGCTTCCCGTGGACGGCGCCTGGTCGGAAGGCCCGGTCCGTCTTGGAATGCGCGCCGAGGATCTCGTTCTGACCCATGAGAACGATGATCAGTTTTCGCTCGCCATCGACTATGTCGAGGAACTCGGCGCCCAGCGTCTGGTCCATGGTCTGGTCGCAGGTCAGCCGATGACTGCGGTCATCGCCTCGCATGTCGAGTTGAGCGAGCGGCTTCCGCTGCGCATTTCCCCGTCCAAGCTGCATGTGTTCTCCGTCGATACGGGGCGCCGGCTGGACGCAGGTATGCCGCCTTCGGATGCGCAGCCGGTCGCGCAGGAGGCCGAGCGGGTCTTCGCCTGAGCGCTTCACCATCGCTTCAGCAAAATTCAAGGTCGGCGGCGTTGCCTTCGCGCGGCGCGCCGCCTAAATCTGCTGGGCAATCGCAGGGGATAGCTCATGGCCAATATCACAAACGTCGCCATCCAGATGGACCACGTATCCACGATCAACATCGCGGGCGATAGCACCTTCGCCATGAGCATCGAGGCCCAGAACCGCGGCTACAAGCTCTTCCATTACACGCCGGACCGGCTCTCGATGCGCGACGGCAAGGTCTTTGCAACCGTCGAGCCCATGGAACTGCGCGACGTCAAGGGCGACCACTACACCCTCGGCGCGCCTGAGCGTGTCGACCTCTCGACCATGGATGTGATCCTGCTGCGGCAGGATCCGCCCTTCGACATGGCCTATATCACCTCGACCCATCTGCTCGAGCGCATCCATCCGAAGACGCTCGTCGTCAACGACCCGGCCTGGGTGCGCAATTCGCCGGAAAAGATCTTCGTTACCGAATTCGCCGACCTGATGCCGCCCACCCTGATCACCAAGGATCCGGCCGAGATTGCCCGGTTCCGTGAGGAGCAGGGCGACATCATCCTGAAGCCGCTCTACGGCAATGGTGGCGCCGGCGTCTTCCACTCGACCCGCGACGATCGCAACTTCTCCTCGCTGATGGAAATGTTCGGCCAGATGTTCCGCGAACCCTTTATCGCGCAAGGCTACCTGCCGGCGGTGCGCAAGGGCGACAAGCGCATCATCCTGGTCGATGGCGAGCCCGTCGGCGCAATCAATCGCGTTCCTGCCGAACATGATGCCCGCTCCAACATGCATGCGGGCGGCAGACCGGAACCGACCGAACTGACCGCGCGCGAGCGGGAAATCTGCGCCCGCATCGGCCCCGCTCTGCGTGAGCGTGGCTTCCTGCTTGTCGGCATCGATGTCATCGGCGACTACATGACCGAGATCAACGTAACGTCACCGACTGGCATCCGCGAGGTGAAGAAATTCGGTGGCGCCGATATCGCAGCACTCCTCTGGGATGCCATCGAGCGCAAGCGGGCCTAACCGACTGAATCCTCTTTGGAAGTTCGAGGCTTGTGCCAGTTGTTCAACTGGATGCAACCTGAAACCTATCTGAAGATGCGGGTGTTCCGCAAATGTTCTTGCGCACTCCCTCGTCTTATGCGAGATTGTTCTCGTCGCCACACGCAATATGAAGTTGCAGCGGTGACTTCAGGTCGATCGACGAGGGCGGGCAATGGTAGCGCGTGTCAGTACGGTTGCATTCCAGGGCATCGAGGGTGTGCCCGTCGAAGTTCAGGTCATGGTCGCGCCCGGCAAGACGGGCATGCAGATCGTCGGTCTGCCGGACAAGGCGGTGGCCGAAAGCCGCGAACGGGTCCAGGCGGCCTTGCATGCGTCGGGACTGGCGCTTCCCGCCAAGCGGGTGACGGTCAATCTCGCGCCAGCCGATTTGCCGAAAGAGGGCTCTCACTTTGATTTGCCGATCGCCCTCGGCCTGATGGCGGCGCTCGGCGCCATCCCGGGTGATGCGCTCCAGGGCTTTCTGGTGATCGGCGAACTCAATCTTGACGGCACGATCGCCTCGATCGCTGGGGCTTTGCCGGCCGCGATCAGCGCCAACGCAATGGACAAAGGCCTGATCTGCCCGGCCGACAGTGGTGCCGAGGCCGCCTGGGCCGGCAGCGAGATCGATATACTCGCCCCGCGCAGCCTGATCGCGCTGGCCAATCATTTCAGGGGCACGCAGGTGCTCTCCCGGCCGGAACCATCGATCCGGGCGCCCGCGGCCAACCTGCCGGATCTCGCCGACATCAAGGGCCAGGAAAGCGCCAAGCGCGCGCTGGAGGTCGCCGCCGCCGGCGGACACAATCTGCTCTTCGTCGGCCCGCCCGGCTCGGGCAAGTCGATGCTCGCTGCCCGCCTGCCGTCGATCCTGCCGCCGCTCTCTGCGGCAGAACTGCTCGAAGTCTCGATGATCCATTCGATCGCGGGGCAGCTTTCGGGCGGCAAGCTCTCCGATCGCCGGCCATTCCGCACGCCGCATCACTCCGCCACCATGGCAGCTCTGGTCGGCGGCGGGTTGAAGGCCAAGCCCGGCGAGGCGTCGCTTGCCCATCATGGCATTCTCTTCCTCGACGAACTGCCGGAATTCGCGCCGCCGGTGCTCGATGCGCTCCGCCAGCCGCTCGAGACCGGCGAATGCATCATCGCCCGCGCCAACCACCGGGTCTCCTACCCCTCCGACTTTCAGCTGGTGGCGGCCATGAACCCCTGCCGTTGCGGCATGGCGGGCGAGCCTGGCCATGTCTGCGCGCGCGGCATCCGCTGCCAGACCGAATACCAGGGCCGTATCTCGGGTCCGCTGATGGACCGCATCGACATCCGCATCGATGTTCCCGCCGTCTCGGCCACGGACATGATCCGGCCCCGTGCGGCCGAAAGCAGTGCGGAGGTCGCAAAACGTGTGGCCTCGGCCCGCGCCCGTCAGCGAGATCGTTTCGAGCGTCTGGGCCTTCCGTTCAGCACCAATGCCCGCTGCTCGACGGCCCTGATCGAGACGCTGGCCGAGCCAGATGCCTCGGGGCTGCAATTGTTGCGCGATGCTGCCGAAAAATTCCGGTTTTCGGCGCGCGGCTATCACCGGGTGCTGAAGGTGGCGCGGACCCTCGCCGATCTCGATGGGGTGGAAACCCTGGGGCGGATTCACCTGGCCGAGGCGATTTCTTACCGCATCGCCTCCGAGCGGCTGGCAGCGGCCGCGTGACTGGCGGCCTGTAGGAGGAAGGGATAGGAGGAACGGGGCAGGAAGAGGAAGAGTGGATCAGGCCGGCACGGCCGTCGGGCGGAGCATGTCGACGGGAAGCGTGAGGCGCACCTCGGCTCCGGTCTCCGGATAGGCGATCTCCGTGTGGCCGCGCACGCCAGCGATGACGCGTTTCATGAGGGTCGAGCCGAAACCGCCCGATCCCGGCTGTGGCGTAAGGGGTGGCGGACCGCCGCTTTCGCTCCAGCGCATCACGAGTTGCTCGGTTCCGTCTTGGTCGGTCTCGATGTCCCAGATCAGGGATACCTGGCCATGGCCGACACTGAGGGCGCCGTATTTTGCGGCATTGGTGCCGAGCTCATGCAGGATCAGACTGAGCACGACGACGGTCTGGCCGCCGATCGGGACGCGCGGACCATGCGCTGTGAAGCGGGGTGTGCCGACGATAGCGAAGGGTTCGAGCGCCTGGAAGACGACGCTTTGCAGCGAGGCGTCCTCGCCTTCGCGAAGCCCCCGCAGCAGGAGGTTGGAGCGGCCGAGCGCAGTCAGTCGGTCGCGCAGCCGTGCGGCCAGCTCGTCGGCGCTTGAGGCATTCTTAAGGGAAAGGCTGATGATCGCATTGATGGTGGCGAAGATGTTCTTGAGGCGATGGTCCAGTTCCTGGGCCATGACCTCCTGTTGTTCGGCCAGCCGCTGAACCTCCTCGCGTGTGCCGATCTCCTGACGATAGGCCTGTTTCATCATGTAGATCAGCGTCAGGTCGGTGGCGACGACGAAAAGGTAGAGCCCCATGGCGAGCAAGGTGCCAAGCGAGAAGTCGAAGCGCCCTGGGCTGATGAAGAAGTACCAGGCCGCAAGGCCGGAGAGCGTGGCGACGATCAGGCCCTGCCGGACGCCGAAGACAAAACCGCAGATGATCACTGCGGGAAAGAAGGTGAGGAACGGGAAGCCTGCGGGTAGCACGGGGTCGAACCAGGCGCGGATCGCCAGTGCCATTGCGAAGACGATGAGGCTCGCGACATAGGTCGCGATCAAGCTGCTTGTCGACAGTCGCTCTTGAACGGAGGCAAACGCAGGCAGGCGGTGAAGTAATGCACGCATGGGGGCCCTTCAGGACTGCAGTCGACCTGTTGTGAGCTACTCTAGCCGGGGAATGGGGCGGCTGCAATCGACGGGTGAGGAGGCGCCGGCGGTTGCCCGGCGCCCCTTCGGTGGCTTACTCGCCGAGACCGGCAAAGAGCGCAGTCGACAGATAGCGCTCGGCAAAGGACGGAATGATGACGACGATCGTCTTGCCGGCATTTTCTTCACGCTGGCCAAGCTTGATCGCTGCCGTCAGCGCGGCGCCCGAAGAGATGCCAACCGGTACGCCCTCGAGGCGAGCAACGAGACGTGCATGCTCGAAGGCTTCGTCATTGGTCACGGTGACGACCTCGTCATAGACATGGGTGTCGAGGATGGCGGGCGCAAAGCCCGCGCCGATCCCTTGGATCTTGTGCGGGCCGGGATTGCCACCCGAGAGAACCGGGCTGTCGGCCGGCTCGACGGCGACGACCTTGATCTCGGGCTTGCGGCTCTTCAGCACCTGGCCGGTGCCGGTAATGGTGCCGCCTGTGCCGATGCCGGAGACGAGGAAGTCGATCTGGCCGTCGGTGTCGTTCCAGATTTCCTCGGCTGTCGTCTTGCGATGGATTTCCGGATTGGCGGGGTTCTCGAACTGCTGCGGGATAATCGAGTCCTGCGTCGTCTCGGCCAGTTCCTGTGCCTTGGCAATGGCGCCCTTCATGCCCTTTGCGCCCTCGGTCAGGACGAGTTCGGCGCCGAGCAGGGCCAGCATCTTGCGGCGCTCGATCGACATGGTCTCCGGCATGGTGAGGATCAGGCGATAACCCTTTGCCGCTGCCGCAAAGGCGAGCGCAATGCCGGTATTGCCGGAGGTCGGCTCGATGAGAACCGTCTTGCCGGGCACGATCCTGCCCTGGGCTTCCAGGCTCTCGATCATGGCAACGCCGATACGATCCTTGACGGAGGCGATCGGGTTGAAGAATTCGAGCTTGGCGAGCAGATGCGCCTTCACGCCCTTTTCCTTGGCGAGCTTGTCGAGCCTGACGATCGGGGTGTCGCCGATCGTCTCGGTGATCGAGCCATAGACGCGTCCGCGGCCGGGTTTCTTCTGCTCAGTCATCGGTGTCTCCCTTGTGATTTGGTTGGCGCAAGCTTACGCCCGCCGACCCGTCCTTGCCAGCATAGCCATGCCGCGGCGAGCTTGATCCGTGGAAAAATCTGCTCCGTGGGCCCGGTCGCATTCGTCTCCTGGTGAGAAAAGCGCCTGCCGCCTGTTTGTTTCATGCCGCGTGCCGATCAGGCCGCGCGCGCCGTGATATAGGCGGCGGTGCCGGCAAGGATGCTGGCAGCACTTCGGTTCAGGACTTTCAGCGCTTCCGGACGCTTCATGAGCCCGCGCGCCTGGGCCGCGAGCAGGATATAGGGCAGAAGCACCGCCATCAGCACGACGAAGGTCAGGCCGACGAGCAGGATGTAGTCGGCAAGTCCGATCGCCTCGAGCGGGATCAGCGTCGGGACAAGAGCGACGTAGAACAGCATGGTCTTCGGATTGCCCAGCGTCACCAGAAGGCCTGAGAGGAAGGACATGGACGGGCGCATGGCGCGCTCTGCCTTGATGTCCTGCGGCAAAAGACCTGATGTCCAGAGTTTCCAGGCGACATAGACGAGGTAGGCGGCACCCAGGAATTTCAGGATCAGGAAGGGCGTCACGAAGGTTTTCGCCAAGACGGACAGCCCGAGGATGACGGCGGTCAGATAGACGAGATCGCCGAGGATGAGCCCGAGCCCCATGAAGAAGGTCGGGCGAAATCCGGACCCCAGCGCCCGCGCGACGATGGCGGTCATGCCGGGTCCCGGGATGGCGGCGGCAATGAACAGCGCGCCGCAATAGGCGATGATGGTCGTCAGTGTCATGGAGGTCCTCCGCTCGCACTCAGTTCTATTGATTTTAAGAGCAATGGGAAAGCGCCTGGATTACGGCTCTTGCGCAAGATCCACGGCGATAGACGCGGCACAAACCCTGGCGCCGGATGTCGCCTGCGACATCGTTGGCGTGGCCGTACCATGACGGCCGCCGTCGTCGCGATCGTGCGTTTCCGGCGGACTTGTCTCGATGACACGATCTCGTTTGCGGTCGCTGGCGGACACGCATAATCCTGTAGGACCTCTCGGAGAACGCGCCTGTGCCCAGCCTCCCCATGCTTTTCGCCTTTGCCCTGATCTGCCTGGGCATGGTGCTGACACCGGGGCCGAACATGATCTATCTCGTCTCGCGCTCGATCTGTCAGGGGCCGATGGCGGGCCTCGTTTCGCTGGCGGGAGTGGCCCTCGGCTTCGTCGTTTATGTGCTGCTGACGGCGCTTGGGCTCACGGTCCTGCTGTTTGCAGTCCCCTTTGCCTATGACCTGCTCAAATTTGCCGGTGCTCTCTATCTGGCCTGGCTGGCCTGGCAGGCGCTGAAGCCCGGCGGCCGCTCGCCCTTCCAGGTCCGCGACCTGCCCGCCGACAGCAATCGAAAGCTCTTCCTGATGGGCTTCGTCACCAGCCTGCTGAACCCGAAAGTCGCCGTGCTCTATCTCTCGCTGCTGCCGCAATTCATCGATCCCGCTGGTGGCAGCGTGTTGATCCAGTCCCTGGCGCTCGGCTTCACCCAGGTGGTGATCAGCGTCACGGTCAATGGTTTGATCGCGCTCTCTGCCGGCTCCATCGCCCTCTTCCTGGCCGGTCGCCCCCTCTGGATGGTCATCCAGCGCTGGCTCATGGGCACGGTGCTCGCGGCTCTCGCCATCCGCATGGTCACGGAAGCGCAGCGTTGACGATCAGAACATCGGCCGCATGAAGCTGCGTGCGTAACGCAGGATGCAACGGGTCTCCTCGGCATAGGCGAAGGCCGCCTGGCACTCGGCATCTGCCGCCATCGCCGCGCGGTAGGCCTCATAGGTCGCGAGCGACGGAAAGCTGAACAGCGCGAGCGCGATGTCGTTTGCCCCTTCATGCGGCAGGAAATAGCCGTGGTGCTTGCCGCCGAGCCGATTGACCAGCGGGATCCAGAGGGCCGCATAATGCTCGAACTCCTTGAGCTTGTAGGGATCGATCTCATAACGCAGGCTGCAGGTGATCATGTCAGGCCTTTCGGGTTCCGGGCAGAAGATGTCGTGGCGTGAGGTTGAGGGTTGTACCCACGGCGGCAAGCAGGATCGCCGCGCCGCCCAGCGCCTGTCCGGGCGTCAGCACATGGCCATAGGCCAGGATATCCACCAGGATGGCGACGACAGGGTAGAGGAAGGAGAGCGTGCCCGTCAGCACGACCGGGAGCTTCTGGATCGCCGAATAGAGGAAGGCATACATCACCCCGGTGTGCACAACCCCTATGGTCGCCACCATGGCCCAGCTCTGCGGCGAGTTCGGCAGGGCATTGAAATCGGCGAGGGGCGCAAGGATGACGATACCGGTAAGAACCTGGACAAGGGCGATGACATAAGGCGACGTGCTGCGCAGCCGCCGGGTAACAAAGGCG
Source organism: Rhizobium sp. AAP116 (assembly GCF_001295785.1). Classification (NCBI taxonomy): domain Bacteria; kingdom Pseudomonadati; phylum Pseudomonadota; class Alphaproteobacteria; order Hyphomicrobiales; family Rhizobiaceae; genus Rhizobium; species Rhizobium sp. AAP116. Next base: position 25,456 of record NZ_LJIB01000033.1, on the reverse strand, counting down.
GCCACCGCATAGCAAAAGGCGGCCGCAAGCGCGAGCAGGATGCCTGTGAGATATCCCTGGCCCGCATGACCGCTGAGGGATGTTCCGCTCACTGTCATCGCCAGCATTCCGGCGAAGGCCAGGCCCATCCAGCCGAGTTTGGCGGCGCCCACGCGCTCCCCGAGGAACAGCGCTCCGAGGCCGACGAGCATAAAGGGCTGAAAATTGTAGACGATCGTCGTGACAGAGATCGAGGCCAGCGGATAGGCCGAAAACAGCAGCAGCCAGTTCATCACCAGCGCCACACCGCCACCGGCCGCGATCAGGATACGCCTCGCATCGAGGCTAGACCCGGAAAAGGCCCTCAGGTGAAAGCAGAGCAAGGCGAGAACCGGAGCGCCGATCAGGCAGCGGAAGAAGACCACGTTGTAGGGGCTTTGGCCCGATTGCAGCACGAACCAGCCGATCGTGCCGGACATGACCATCGCAAAGGTCATGTCTAAGATTCCGCGCTTCGTAACATGGTTCATGGTCGATCTCCGAGTTTTCCGCAGTCTATGCCTGGAAAGTCGGGATTTCCTTTGCGCAAATTAGGTGTAGTCTCGCATCTGCGGAATTATGCGCAGGAGATCGGCGATGAATCCTAATTTTCCTCAAGTGCCGGATACGGCAGACCGCAAAATCGTTGACGCCCTCGCGCACGATGCTCGGCTGTCGCTGAAAGAACTGGCAGCACGCGCCGGTCTTTCGTCACCCGCCTGTTCCGAGCGTCTGCGCCGTCTGGAAGAGCGTGGCGTTCTCTTAGGCTATGCCGCAGACGTGTCTCTCGATGCTCTCGGCTATCCGTTGCAGGCCATCATGCGCGTGCGTCCGCTGCCGGGCATGCTGCATATCGTCGAGAAGATCATTCTGGAAACGCCAGAGATCATCGAGTGTGACAAGATTACCGGTGACGACTGCTTTGTGTGCCGCGTGGCCGTGCGCAACATGGCCGATCTCGACCGGGTCCACGACCGGATCACCGAGAAGGCGCAGACCAATACCGCAATGGTCAAGTCCACGCCCCTCAAGCGACGTCTGCCGCCGGTCCTGTGATAAGCACTAGAAATCAGCCATCGGTGACAACATGCTGGGAGTCGGGATGTCGGATGGCTGAAGCCCTCTGACCATCAGGGCGCAGGATCCGTCGTACACTCTGGCGTTCCCGCTCCATTCGAGACGGTCTGTCGGGAAGAATACCTCGATGCGGTCGTGCGGAACACTCAATGCGCCGCGGATCTCTGACATCGACGGTATCTGGCGGGCGGCGATATCGAGCATTTGCAATGTGCCGCGACGGAGCTTCCAGGCAAGGATGGTGTTGAAGCTGGGCAGGTAACTCAGCCTGATCTGCGGATCGAGCGCGGCATTGAGCAGAAACATTTCGGACTGGCGCACAACGGAAAGCTGACGAGAGACAGGCTCCCGATCGGCGAGGATCCTCAAGACAAGCGCAACATCGTCCTGGTTTTCCAAGTCGATTTCCCGCGCCTCGGCGTCCGCAGGCACCGTTTGTGTGACCTCGCCGCAGAAGCAGCATTGCGGCACAACTCGAAAACCATAGTCGTGATAGAGTTCCGGCTTGTCGGTTAGAAGAAAGCCGGCCTCGAAACCCTGTTTGTCTACCCAGGCAAAGGCGCGCTGCATCAGATCGCGATAGAGCCCTTGTCCACGAAACGCAGGGCGAACGGCACCCGATTGAAACCCAGCCGCCTTGACGACACGCCCTTTTATGAAAAGCGGTATGGAAAACACTGAGAAATTGGCAACGCAACGGCCAGCGCCGTCGAAATAGCCAAAGGGCATCGAGGACGGATCTGGCCCGCCGAAGCGGCTCTGCAGCCCGATGTCAATGCCGAACACGTCCTGCAGCAGGTCCGCGAGCGCTCGGAAGGCGTTCGGATCTTCGAAATAGCCTTCCCTGAGCGTCAGCGTTTCCAGCATTGGATTCCTACACCCCCGTCGATCCGAACCCGCCGGCACCGCGCGCCGTGTCGCTCGTCTCGGTCACTTCGGTCACGCGCACCTGCGTCACCGGTGCGATAACCATCTGGGCGATCCGCATGCCGCGGGTGATGACGAAATTCTCCTGGCCGAGATTGATCAGCAGCACCTTCACCTCGCCGCGATAGTCGCTGTCGATGGTGCCGGGTGTGTTGAGGCATGTCACGCCGTTCTTGAAGGCCAGACCCGAGCGTGGGCGGACCTGGGCTTCGAAACCTTCAGGGATTTCCATGATGAAGCCGGTGGGCACCAGCGCCCGCGCGCCCGGGGCAAGCGTCAGCGGCTCTCCATCGGACACCGCTGCCCTCAGATCCATTCCCGCCGCTCCTGCCGTTTCATAGGCGGGCAGATCAAGCCCTTGCCCATGCGGCAGACGCTTGAGGTTGAGCACGGGGCCGAGGATGTCGGTGCGGATGGCAGCCATGGCGAGATTCCTTTGTTTGTCGCGCTCAATTGCATATTGGCCGTCGAAACGCTAGATAACCGCCCGACCAGAAGGACTCCTGAGATATGGCTGAAACGCTCGCCGAGGCGGTCTCCCGCCGCCGCACCTTTGCTATTATCGCGCACCCGGATGCGGGTAAGACGACGCTGACCGAAAAGCTGCTGTTGTTCGGCGGCGCCATTCAGCTTGCCGGTGAAGTCAAGGCGAAGAAGGATCGCATCCAGACCCGGTCGGACTGGATGAAGATCGAACGCGAGCGCGGCATTTCGGTCGTGACCTCGGTCATGACCTTCGAATATGAAGGCCATGTCTTCAACATTCTCGATACGCCTGGCCACGAAGACTTCGCCGACGACACCTATCGCACGCTGACGGCAGTCGACGCCGCCGTCATGGTCATCGACGCCGCCAAGGGTATCGAGCCGCGGACCTTGAAGCTGTTCGAGGTCTGCCGCATGCGCGACATTCCGATCATCACCTTCATCAACAAGATGGACCGCGAAAGCCGCGACCCCTTCGAGATCCTCGACGAGGTCGAAGAGAAGCTGGCGCTGGACACGGCACCGATCACCTGGCCCGTCGGCCGTTCCAAGACCTTCTGCGGCTCCTATAATCTGGCCAACAACACCTATCGGGGCGGCGATGCCCAGGTCGAGCCGCTCAAGGTCAACGGTCCGCAGAGCGTGGCGGAGAACCTGCCCGAAAACGAGCGCCAGACCTTCATCGACGAGCTCGAACTCGCCCGCGAAGCCTGCCGGCCCTTCGATCGCCAGAGCTTCCTCGAAGGCCACATGACGCCTGTCTTCTTCGGCTCTGCACTGCGCAACTTCGGTGTCCGCGACCTCATTAATGCGCTGGGTGCCTATGCGCCCCCGCCGCGCGACCAGGTGGCTGACACCCGCACGGTGCATGCCGCCGAAGATAAAATGACCGCCTTCGTCTTCAAGATCCAGGCCAACATGGACCCGAACCACCGCGACCGCATCGCTTTTGCCCGCATCTGCTCCGGCAAGCTCGAGCGCGGCATGAAGGCGCGCCTGGCCCGCACCGGCAAGCAGATGGGCCTGACGGCGCCGCAGTTCTTCTTCGCCTCGCAGCGTCAGCTGGCGGATACGGCCTATGCCGGTGACGTCGTCGGCATCCCGAACCACGGGACGCTCCGCATTGGCGACACGCTGACCGAAGGCGAAAACCTCGTCTTCCAGGGCGTGCCGAACTTCTCGCCGGAAATCCTGCGCCGTGTGCGGCTCGAAGATGCGATGAAGGCGAAGAAGCTGAAGGAAGCCCTGCAGCAGATGGCGGAAGAGGGCGTCGTGCAGCTCTTCTCGCCTGAAGACGGCTCGCCGGCCATCGTCGGCGTCGTCGGTGCACTGCAGCTCGACGTCCTGAAGGAGCGACTGCAGGGCGAATACGGTCTGCCGGTGTCCTTCGAAATGTCGCGCTTCTCCGTCTGCCGCTGGATCTCGGCCGAGAACAAGGACGATCTGGAAAAGTTCATGACCCAGCGCCGTGGCGACATCTGCCGGGATCTCGACGGCGACCCGGTCTTCATGGCGCAGGACCAGTTCTCGCTGCGCTACGAGTCCGAACGTTACCCCGCGATCAAGATGGTCGCCATCAAGGAGTATCACGTCGCCAAGGCGGCGTGAATTTGGTCGCGGGCGGTGACGGTCGTGCCGTCGCCGCCGGGTCGGCTTATTCTGCCGCCTTGATCCGCAGTCTCTGGGATGCGTCGAATTCCACCCTCAGCTGCTCATAACTCGCAATCGTCGGATGGGACGTCTCCAGCGGATGCGCGTGCGTCGCCGTGATCACGGCGACATCTGCCCCTGCCGCTTCTCCGGCTCTGACGCCGGCCAGCACATCCTCAAACACCAGGCAGCGCGATGCAGCGACACCGAGCCGCTCTGCACCGAGCCGGTAGCCGGCCGGATCAGGCTTGCCGATCTTCACGTCTTCCGCCGTCACGATCTGCAGCGGCTGTGGCAGGCCGGCAGCCCCGATACGGGCGCGGGCAAGGGCTGATGGAGCCGAGGTCACGATCGCCCAGCGTTCGGCGGGCAAGCTTTTCAGAAAGTCGATGGCGCCGGGGATCGGCATGATACCGTCGAGATCCTCGATCTCGCCGCGCTCCACCTCGAGCGCTTCCTTCACCACATCGATGCCGGGCAGGTTCAGGGCGCTGATGGTGTCGATCCCGCGCTTGCCATGCATGGTCGGCAGGAAGGTTTCGAGATCCAGACCGTGCTTCAGTGCCCAGAGGCTCCAGACGCGCTCGGCAGCGGCGATCGAATTGAGCAGCGTTCCGTCCATGTCGAAGAGAAAGCCATCATAGGAGCGGTCGAAAAGGCGGTCTGGCGCGTGATGCAAGGCAATCTCCTCGGGTCGGTTGGATATCCCGGCCTCCCTAGCGGCTCTGCTCGTCGGCTGCAAACGCTGAATGGGAATGACGAGAGACCCAGGTGACAGGAACGATGCTGTCGCATAGTCTGGCGCCTGAGAGACAGGGGCGTCTGGCGCAAGCCGGGCTGAGAAGCACCCTTTGAACCTGAACCAGATCATGCTGGCGGAGGGAGTCGCTCGGGTGTCGCGCCAGATATATCCGCGCTGTGCCCGCTGCGTCTCCGCCGCCTTGGGAGACGCAGACATGAGATCATCCATCATCCGCAACGTGCTGACCATCGCCGGCTCCGACCCTTCCGGTGGGGCGGGCATCCAGGCCGATCTCAAGGCCTTTTCGGCCCGCGGTTGCTACGGAATGGCTGCTATCACGGCGCTGACGGCGCAGAACACGACGGGCGTCTCGGCCGTCGTGCCGCTCGATCCCGGTTTTGTCGCCGAGCAGATCCGCATGGTTTTTGCCGATGTCAGGGTCGATGCGGTGAAGATCGGCATGATCGCCAATGTTGGCATTGCCTCGGCCGTCGCCGAAGCGCTGAAAGCCTATCGCGGCATCCCTGTTGTTCTCGATCCCGTCATGATCGCTAAGGGCGGCGCATCGCTGCTTGATCCGGATGCGGTCGCGGCCTTGACGGAGGACTTGTTGCCGCTCGCGACGCTCCTGACGCCGAACCTGCCGGAGGCTGCAGCCCTGCTCGGTGATCCCGAGGCTTTCGACCGCCGCATCATGGAATCCCAGGCCATCAGGCTGACAGCACTCGGACCCCGGGCTGTGCTGCTCAAGGGTGGCCATCTGGCAGGTCCGGAAAGCCCGGATGTGCTGGTTGCGGATGGCCAGGTGACCTGGTTCGAGGCGGAACGGATCCTAACGCGCAATACGCATGGCACTGGCTGTTCTCTGTCGAGCGCGCTCGCTGCCGAATTGGCAAAGGGGCTGGAGCCACAGGAGGCCGTGCGTGTTGCCAAGGCCTGGCTGGCGGAGGCTGTTCGGCGTTCCGATGCGCTGACCGTTGGTTCAGGACATGGGCCGGTGCATCATTTCCACGCGCTCTGGCCGGCGCCTGCACAGACTTGATCTCTGAGGCGGTGTATGCAGACAAAAAAGAAAACCCGGCGCTGGAGACGCCGGGTTGAAGTGAACTTGACTGCGTGGGGTTAATGATCGGCCTTGATAAAGGTTCCGTTCTGCAGCTCCTTCATCGCCTGCATCAGTTCTTCCCGCGTGTTCATGACGATCGGACCATGCCAGGCGACTGGCTCCTTGATCGGCTTGCCGGTGACCAGCAGGAAGCGGATGCCCTGATCGCCGGCCTGAACGGTGATCTCGTCGCCGGTGTCGAAAACGACAAGCGTCCGGTTGCCAGAGAGGTCGCGGATGTTCAGCTCTTCGCCCATATATTCCTTCTCGACCTTGACGCCGAAGGGCTTGGACGCGTCCCGGAACGAGCCGGAGCCTGCAAAAATATAGGCGAATGCCGAGCGATAGGTATCGACCGGGAAAGTCTTGCGCTTGCCCGGCGGCACCGAGATATCGAGATAGACGGGCTCGGCAGCGATGCCGTCGACCGGGCCGCTCTTGCCCCAGAAGTCGCCACAGATGACGCGAACCGACGTGCCGTCATCATCGATGACCACAGGGATCTCAGGCGACTTGATGTCCTGGTAGCGTGGCTTCGTCATCTTAAGCGACGATGGCAGGTTGGCCCAGAGCTGGAAGCCGTGCATGCGGCCGGCGAAATCGCCCTTCGGCATTTCCTGATGCAGGATCCCGCTGCCCGCCGTCATCCATTGCAGGTCGCCTGCGCCCAGCATCCCCTGGTTGCCCAGGCTGTCGCCATGCTCGACGGTGCCGGCCAGCACATAGGTGATCGTCTCGATGCCGCGATGCGGATGCCAGGGGAACCCGCGGACGTAGTCCATCGGCTCGTCGTTGCGGAAGTCGTCCATCATCAGGAAGGGGTCGGTCATCGAGGGATCGCCGAAGCCGAAGACGCGGTGCAGCTTGACGCCGGCGCCTTCCATGGTCGGCGTGGCGCGGCTCTCATGCTTGACAGGGCGAATGGACATTGGCGGACCTCCTCGGGGAACGGGCTCGTTGCTTGGGAAGCAATATAGGCGAGAGAACCATGGCACGCAGGCCCGCCGGGCAAAACGCAGTGTTCACTTTTGTGCCAGTCGACAGCAGGAAGAATGTTGCACTGCCCGACAAAATTTTGTCATGAAGGATGCGATGTTTGCAAATCATTAGTCTATCGGGCGAAGACTACCGAAGATTCGCAGTCGGTCGATGGACCTGGGGCAGAATTCATATGTGTCGTTGGGCAGCTTACCGTGGTGTTCCGATCTTCCTCGAGGAGCTGGTGACCTCGCCTGCGCATTCCCTTATCGAGCAATCGCATTGCGCAACCCGCGCCAAGACCGCCACCAACGGCGATGGCTTCGGTCTCGCCTGGTATGGTGACCGCCCCGAGCCGGGCCGCTTCCGGGATGTGCTGCCGGCCTGGTCCGACTGCAATCTGAAGAGCCTCGCAAGCCAGATTCGCTCGCCGCTGTTTCTCGCGCATGTCCGCGCTGCAACCCATGGCGCCACCCGCCGCGACAACTGCCATCCCTTCGTCCAGGGGAACTGGTCCTTCATGCACAACGGCCAGATCGACAATTTCGATCGCATCCGCCGGCCGATGGAAGGCATGCTGGACGATGAGCATTTCCATGCCCGTGTTGGCACGACCGACAGCGAACTGCTCTTCCTGCTGGCCCTTCAGTTCGGATTGCGTGAGCGCCCTATCGCGGCCATGAGCGAGGCCGTCGGCTTCGTCGAGCAGATCAGCTTGCATCTGACCGGCACCGCCCGCATCCGCATGACGGCTGCCTTTTCCGATGGCAAGACGCTCTATGCCGTGCGCTACTCGACGGACGAATATGCTCCAACGTTGTTTGCAGCGCCCATGGGGCCGAAGGGCAGCTTCTGTCTCGTGTCGGAGCCGCTGAACGACGAGACGGATACCTGGGTGGAAATTCCCGCAGGCAGTGCCGTGATCCTCAGCGAAAACGGTCTGGATGCCGCCGAGTTCAAGCCTGACGTCGAGCGCACACGGGTCGAGCAGATCCGTCAGCCGGCGATGGCTGCGGTCTGATCACAGCTTTACTCGACGATGCCGAGTTCGGCGCGCAGCTTGCGGGTCAGCGACGCACTGACCGTGCGATAGGAGCGGGTGAGATACTCCATAAGGTCGGCTTCGCCGAGCTCGCTGTCTGGTTCGACGCTGACCCATTTGCGCTTGGCGAAATAGGGCGCCTGTGACACGCCTCTGAGCGATGTCAGGATCTCGAAGCTTTCTTCGCTGACCTTGAACGTCAACCGGCTTTCACTGTTGGTGAGCAGCGCAAAGACCTTGTCTCCGACCTTGGCGACACGGCTGTCCCATTGGTCGACTTGCGTGGTGCCGGCGAAACCTTGGACAAAGGCGTCGAAGCCGGATCGCGTAAAAAGGCTCATGCGCCGGTCCCGCCGATCTGGGTCGCGATCCAGAGTGCCAGCCGTTCCGCCACTTCGTCCTTGGAAAGGTCCGGCCAGGCCTCGACCCCGTCGCGGGAAATCAGCTTCACCCGGTTGCGATCGCCCCCCATGATGCCGGTCTCGGGCGAGACATCATTGGCGACGATTAGGTCGGCACCCTTGCGCTCAAGCTTGGAGCGGCCGTTTTCCTCGACATTCTGGGTCTCTGCGGCAAAGCCGACAACGAGCCGTGGGCGCTGAGGATGATGGCCGACGGTCTTGAGGATGTCAGGGTTTTCCGTGAGTTCGAGCGGCGGCGGCGCCTCGCCGGGCTGCTTCTTGATCTTCTGCTCCGCCGAGGACGCAACACGCCAGTCGGCGACGGCGGCAACCATGACGGCGATGTCGGCCGGAAGTGCCGAGAGCACGGCATCGCGCATCTCCTCGGCCCGCTCCACATGCCGCGTCTGAACGCCCACGGGATCGGCAATGGTTACGGGGCCGGAGACCAGGGTAACCTCGGCGCCCAGGCGGGCAAGGGCTGCCGCAATCGCGTGGCCCTGCTTACCGGAGGAGCGATTGGCGATGTAGCGCACGGGATCGATCGGTTCATGCGTCGGGCCCGAGGTCACGACGGCTGTCATGCCCGCAAGCGGTTTCGGCCCGGAGAGCATGTCTTCGACACGGTCCGCGATGTCGATCGGCTCGGCCATACGACCGCGCCCGCGCTCGCCGCTTTCCGCCATCTCGCCTTCCATCGGGCCGATGGCCTTGATGCCGTCACGTTGCAGTGTGGCGTAGTTCCGCTGTGTTGCCGGATGCGCCCACATCTTCGGGTTCATGGCAGGCGCAATCAGCACGGGACGGTCGGTCGCAAGCAGCACTGTGGATGCAAGATCATCCGCCAGCCCGTTCGCCATCTTCGCCATCAAATCGGCGGTCGCGGGCGCGACAAGCACGAGATCGCATTCGCGCGCCAGCCGGATATGGCCGACATCCTGCTCGTCTTCGCGGGAGAAGAGTTCGGTATAGACATGGGAGGCCGAGAGAGCGCCAACAGCAAGCGGCGTGACGAACTCCTGGGCGCCACGCGTCATGATGGGCCGCACGCTCGCACCGCGCTCCCTGAGCCTCCTGATGAGGTCGAGGCTCTTGTAGGCGGCTATGCCGCCCGCGATAACAAGCAAAATCCGCTTTCCGACCAAGCTCATGGAATGCAACCCTTTCTCTGCGGTCGCGACCCTAGCGCAATTCCGGTCGCTGGCAAATCGTGGAGACTGGGACTGGTAAACGGCGTGGCTCAAGCCCCGCTGTCGAGCTTGAGCGGGACTTCCGCCACGGTGCCAGGCGTGCCTTCGAGATAACGCAGACCGTCTCCCAGCGTCGAGGCCATGGATTTGACGATCCGGCTCCCGAGACCGGTTCCCTTCGGCGCGCTCTGGGGATCAATGCCGACCCCGTCGTCCTCGACCCGGAGCAGCGCCTCGCCGTTGCCCATCGTTTTCAGATGCACCCTGATGTCACCCGGCTGGCCGGTCGCATAGGCGTATTTGAAGGCGTTGGTCACGAGTTCGGTGACGATCATGCCGACCGAAACCGCCTTGTCGGCGCTGAGAGATATGGGATCGGCATCGAGCAGCAGGCGCACCGGCTTTTCGGCGCTGTGCAGGGAATTGTAGAGCTCGACGGTGAGACGGTTGAGGTAACGATCAAGCTCCACCCGGCTGACGTCGTCGGAGGTGTAGAGACTGCGGTGCATGCCGGCGATGGCTGTGATGCGCGCCTGGGTTTCGGCCAGTTCCGCCTTCACTTCATCGCTGCGGGCCGCCGAGATCTGCAGCCTGAGCAGGCTGGCGACCAGCGCCAGCGAGTTGGCGACGCGATGGTTGACCTCGGCCAGCAGCGCCTCGGCACGTTCCTTACCAAGTCTGATCTCTTCATCGGCGCGGGCCTTCGCTGCACGCAGCTGGGCGTTGGCGACCGTCTGCTCGATCGCGCTCGACAAGAGTGACAGGAAGTCGTCGCTGACTGTCTTGATCACGTAGTCCGCAGCACCCGCCTTGATCGCCTCGATAGCGACCTGCGCCTCGTTGGACCCGGTGACATAGACCACCGGCACATCGATCTCGGCATCGCGCATGCGGCCGAGCACGTCGTGGCCGGTCGTCTGGCGCAGGTAATGATCGAGCACGACGACGTCGAATGCGGCCGTCTTCAGGAGTTCAAGCGCGTCTTCGGCGTTCTCGGCATGCGACACCTCATGACCAAGCCGTCCCATATGCCTCTGGACCAGCCGGGCAATGGCAGCATCGTCATCGATGTAGAGAACGCTGAAGCTCATCGCCTGCCCGCCATCAGGGGATTTGCATGACGGAGAAGAACAGTCCGAGCTGGCGAATGGCGTTGGCGAAATTGTCGTAATCGACAGGTTTGGTAATATAGACATTGGCCCCGAGATCGTAGCAGCGCTGGATTTCGCGTTCGTCATCCGTCGTCGTGAGGATGACGACCGGGAGCCGTCGCGTGTGCGGATTGGATTTAATCTGGTCGAGAATATCGGTGCCCGACATGTCGGGCAGATTGAGGTCGAGCAGGATCAACAGGTAGCGGTCTTCTGAAATCTTGCCGCTACGATCCTTGCCCAGCACATAGTCCAGCGCTTCGGTGCCGTTGGTGAAGGGCACGATCTCGTTGTTGACGCCGGCCCGACGCACGTTCTTTTCGATCAGACGGGCGTGACCCTCGTCGTCTTCGACCATGACAATGGTGACTTCTTTACCCACGGCTTTCATTATCAACTCCGTACCAAGCGTGACAGATCAGATGGCAGTCGCAGTACGAAGGTTGACCCTTCTCCTAAACGGGATTGAACGGTGATCTCCCCCCCAAGGTTCCGTGCCAGTGAGCGGACATGGGCAAGGCCGATGCCTTCACCCGATTGGTCCTGCTGACCGGCGCGGCGGAAAAGTTCGAAAATGCGTTCGTGGTCCTGCTCTGCAACGCCACGGCCATTGTCCTGCACCTCGATCCTTACCATGTGACGCCCTTCGGGCGCGGTTCGGACGGCGAGCGTCAGGGGCCGTTGGGGATGCTTGTATTTGATAGCATTATCGAAAAGGTTACCAAGAATTTGTTCGACCGACAATCGATCGGTGTTCAGGCGGGTGGCCTTGATGTCGATATCGATGCTGCCGTCGCTTTCGCTGATCTGGTGATAGACGCTGTTGGTGATGGTCTCCAGCAGGGGCTGCAGTTCGACGATTTCGGGCTTCAGCTGGCGTCGCCCGTCGCGCGAGATCTTCAGGATCGCGTTGATCAGTCCGTCCATCTTCTTGGTCGACGAGCGGATGAAGCCGATGGCTTCGGGCAGGTCTTCCGACGCAGCCAGTCTGGCCTCGCGGATCTCCTCTTCGGACACCGGCTTGCCGTCGTTCAGGACATAGGCCTGCAAGGATTTCAGCGAGGCGTCGAGCTCTGCGGTAAAGCCCATGATGTTCACGAGCGGTGCCCTCAGGTCATGGGTGACGATATAGGCGAAGCGCTGGATCTCCTGGTTTGCCTGCATGAGGTCCTCGGTGCGCTCCGCAACACGGGCTTCCAGGCCCTCGTTCAACACCTCGACCTCCCGCCTGGAAGCTGCAAGCGCCCGCACATGCTGTGCAACGACCAGGATCGCACCACCCATCACGGCTATGATGGCGATGCCGCCGCCGACCGTGATCCACTGAAGCTGCTGGGTCGCACTGATCTGCGCCTCGGTTCCCCGGTCGACATTCGCGTCCGAAAGTTCCTTGAACTGATCGAGCATGGAGCGGATGTCGTCCATAAGCTCACGACCGACATCGCTCTGGATCAATTCGACGGCCTGAGCCTGCTCGCCGCTGCGCATGAGATTGATGGCCTGCCCCATCTCGGCGAGCTTTCCCCGGATCCGGTCGCGCAACCGGTCCATCTGGGCTGCCTTGACCGGGCGATCGGCAACCGCTGTCGCCAGCCGGTCGACCTCTTCCCGGATCGCGCCGACGGCGGACTCGTAAGGTTCAAGAAATAGCTCGTCCTGCGTGATAACAAAACCACGTTGGCCGGTCTCGGCGTCGGTCAGCTTCTGCATGAGGTCGGCGGCCATGCGCCGGATGTTACGCTCCTGCAGGATATATTCGAAGGTCGCCTGGGTGCGCTCGACGAGACCAAAGGTCGCGACGATAATGCCGATGAGGATTGCGGTGCCAATCAGGAGAAAGAGCAGCGTGGACCGAACGAAGCCGGTTTGGGTGGCAGACATGTCACTCCTGACGGAACATAAAGCGCGTTAGGTGGTTCCAACGCACGATCGATATGTTTGTTCCATCAAAAAATCGCGGACTCGCGATTTATCTTCGTCCGTCGTTGCCGTCAGGACACCTGGAAAGCGGTCACCACAGCTGCGACCGCGATCACCCAGAGCGCGATCCGACCAGACCGCGTATGTCGCGCTTCTGCCCGTCCGATGCGCTCGGCCGTGTCCGCATCGAAACGCAGACCTTCCTCGCTCATCCGCACGATCTCGCCATGAAGCTTCTCGGTCTTGCTGGCGATTTCTGGCAGAGCTTCGGCCAGCCTGAGTGCTGCCTTGGCGCCGTCCTTGAGATCGGTCGCAATCCGCTTCGGACCCAGATTGTCGCGGATCCAATTTGAGACGACCGGCTCTGCGGCTTTCCACATGTTGAAGCGCGGATTGAGAATGCGCGAGACGCCCTCGACGACGACCATGGTCTTTTGCAGCATCACCAGTTCAGGGCGTGTCTGCATGTCGAAGATCTCGGTGACTTCGAACAATAGCGTCAGCAGCTTACCCATCGAGATGGTCTCGGCCGGCTGCCCGTGAATCGGCTCGCCGATCGCGCGGATCGCCTGGGCGAAGCTCGCGACATTGTGGTGCGACGGAACGTAGCCGGCTTCGAAATGCACTTCTGCCACGCGCATGTAGTCGCGCGTGATGAAGCCGTAGAGGATCTCGGCGAGGAAGCGGCGTTCCTTTTTGCCAAGTCGTCCGGCAATGCCCATGTCGACGGCGACGATCATGCCGGCGGGATCGACGAAGAGATTGCCCGGATGCATGTCGGCATGGAAGAAGCCGTCGCGCAACGTATGGCGTAGGAAGGACTGGATCAGCGTGTCGGCGAGCGCGTTGAGGTCATGACCGGCGGCCCTCAAGCCCTCGACATCGGACATCTTGACGCCGTCGATCCATTCCATGGTGACGACGTCGCGGCCCGTGCGTTCCCAGTCGACTTCGGGCACGCGAAAGCCCGGGTCGTCCTTGGTGTTTTCCGCAATCTCGGACAGGGCCGCAGCCTCAAGGCGCAGATCCATCTCGACCTTGGTGGTCTGCTCCAGCGTCTTCGTCACCTCGACGGGCCGCAGGCGCCGCGTATGCGGCAGGAAACGTTCCTGGAGATGCGAGACGAGATACATGGCCTCGAGATCGGCCGCAAACCGCTTGCGCACGCCCGGACGGATCACCTTGACGGCAACCTTCCGCGAGCCCTCGGGCGTTGCGACCTGGGCCGGGTGCACCTGCGCGATCGAGGCGGCGGCGATCGGTTCACCGAAATGCGTGTAAAGCTCTTCGATGGAGCGGCCGAGCGATTCCTGAATGGTCGTCTTCGAGGCTTGCGTCGGGAAGAAATCCATCCGGTCCTGCAGCCCGGCAAGATCCTCTGCAAATTCAGCGCCGACGACATCCGGACGGGTGGCGAGAAACTGGCCGATCTTCACATAGGACGGGCCGAGGCGTGCAACGGCCCTGGCGAGACGATCCGACCGCTCGACCGATTTCGCCCGGCCACGCGCGAGCGGCGCGACGGTCGCCTTGGCGATGCCGACGAGCGGCGGCAGTCCTTCCGACGGAAGGGCCGCGACCACCCCTTCGCGCACCAGCACCCACCCAACCCGCGCCAGGCGGAAATATGCCCCGATCGTGCTCATGCGCCTCAGATCTTCCAGCCGGAATGGAGCGCCGCGATGCCGCCGGTGTAATTGGTGAAGCGGACGTTGGAGAAACCGGCGCGCTCGATCATCCGGGCAAAATCCGGCTGATTGGGGAATTTGCGGATCGACTCGACGAGATACTGATAGGGTTCGGCATCGCCGGTGATCATTTTGCCGAAGCGCGGGATCGCATTGAACGACCAGGCATCATAGACCTTGTCGAGCAGCGGCAGTTCCACCTCGGAAAACTCCAGCACGAGCAGACGTCCGCCGCGCTTCAGAACGCGGAAGGCCTCCGACAGCGCCACATCGATATGCGGCACATTGCGGATGCCGAACGCGATCGTATAGGCGTCGAAGCTGTTGTCCTCGAAGGGCAGGCTTTCCGCATTGGCCTCGACAAAGGTGAGGTTGGGGGAAAGCCCCTTCTTCTCCGCCCGCTCGGCACCCACGCCCAGCATGGAGCCGTTGATGTCGAGCACGGTCGCATGCGCCATCCGGTTGGAGGCCTCGACGATACGGAAGGCGATGTCGCCCGTGCCGCCGGCGACGTCGAGCACCTTATAGTTCTGATCCTTGCGCGGATTGAGAGCCGCCACCATCGCATCCTTCCAGACACGGTGGAGGCCGGCTGACATGACGTCGTTCATGATGTCGTAGCGCTTGGCCACCTTGTGGAAGACATCGTTGACCAGGTCCTGCTTTTCCTGCTCGTCGACCTGGCGGAACCCGTAGGAGGTTTCCATGCCGCCATCGGCGGAAATGCGGCTTGCAGTCATCGGTTCACTCCACATATCGGAACGGTCGGCGGACCATAGCGAAAAGGCCTGTCTCGCGCTATCTGCGTGGGAGAAGCCTTGGCTTCGCTGGTCTATAGACCTTTAAAGAAGCGGTTCAAACAGAAAGATGGGCGGAAATGCCGGAATTGCCAGAGGTTGAGACAGTCAGACGCGGCCTTGCGCCCGCCATGGAAGGCGCCAATCTGCAGCGCCTGGAGCTGCGCAGGCCGGATCTGCGCTTTCCTCTCCCGCGCGATTTTGCCGCAAGGGTCGAAGGTCGGCGTATTCTCGCGCTGTCCCGTCGGGCGAAATACCTGCTCGTCGACCTTGAGGAGGATCTGACCGTCATCGCGCATCTCGGCATGTCCGGCTCGTTCCGTATCGAAGCGGCAGCCGAGGCAAACATCCCCGGCGTCTTCCACCACGAGCGCAGCAAGGATGAGAAGCACGACCACGTCGTCTTTCATCTGCAGCGTCCGGAGGGCCCTGTCCGCGTCGTCTATAATGACCCGCGTCGGTTCGGCTTCATGGAGCTGATGGCGCGTTCTGAACTCGATACCTATCCGGCATTTCGCGATCTCGGCCCCGAGCCGGTCGGCAATATCCTCTCCCCGGACTATCTGGCGACCCGTTTTGCAGGCCGCAGCCAGCCGCTGAAGGGGGCTCTGCTCGATCAGAAGGTAATTGCCGGCCTCGGCAACATCTATGTCTGTGAAGCGCTCTGGCGCTCGCATCTGTCGCCGACGCGCAAGGTCTCCACCCTGGTCACGGCGAAGGGAAAACCGAAGGCGGAACTTGAGCTGCTCACCCAGTCGATCCGCGAGGTCATTGCCGATGCGATCGAGGCAGGTGGTTCGTCGCTGCGCGACCATATCCAGGCGGATGGCACCTTGGGGTACTTCCAGCATTCCTTCCGCGCCTATGATCGAGAGGGCGAGCCCTGCCTCACGAATGGTTGCAGGGGTACCGTCGAAAGGATAGTTCAATCCGGCCGCTCGACATTCTATTGTCGCACCTGCCAGAAATGAGGCCTTCGGGTCGTGGAGGAGGAAGCCATGTCATTTGAAACCCTGCTGATCGAACGGCGCGACCGTGTTGCGCTGGTGACGCTCAACCGGCCCCAGGCACTGAATGCCCTGAACTCAACGGTCATGCGCGAGCTCAGCCAGCTTCTCGCCGAGCTGCAGGCCGACGCTACCGTCGGTGCTGTGGTGCTCACGGGCTCGGAAAAGGCCTTCGCTGCCGGTGCTGACATCAAGGAAATGCAGTCGCTTGGTTTCGTCGACACCTATACCGGTGACTTCATCGGCGGATGGGATCACATCGCCGGCTTCCGCAAGCCCTTCATCGCCGCGGTCTCCGGTTTCGCACTCGGCGGCGGCTGTGAGCTCGCCATGATGTGCGACTTCATCATCGCCTCGAAGACCGCAAAGTTCGGCCAGCCCGAGATCACCCTTGGCATCATTCCCGGCATGGGCGGCTCCCAGCGCCTGACCCGCGCCGTCGGCAAGGCCAAGGCCATGGATCTTTGTCTGACCGGCCGCATGATGGATGCCGCGGAAGCGGAAAGTGCCGGCCTGGTGGCGCGCGTCGTCGAGCCCGAGCGCCTGCTGGACGAGGCGCTGGAAGCGGCAGCCAAGATTGCCTCCTTCTCGCTGCCTTCAGTGATGATGGCGAAGGAGGCCGTGAACCGCGCCTTCGAGCAGACCCTGGGCGAAGGCTTGCGCTTCGAACGCCGGCTGTTTCATTCGCTGTTTGCGACGGAAGACCAGAAGGAGGGCATGGCGGCCTTCGTTGAGAAGCGGAAGCCCGCCTTCAAGCATAGATAAGCGCAAGGGAAGGCGCGTTATCTGCAGAATCCGCGTTGACGCATTCGCGCTTTCCCGCTATATGCCCGCCCACGGTTGGGAAAGCCGATGCGCTTTTCCCATGAAACAGCCCCCCAAGTGCTGGTATGGCAGGTCGCAACGACCCGACGCGGCAATGGTGGGCTTTGGTTTGAATTCGAGAGAGGCAT
This sequence comes from Rhizobium sp. AAP116, assembly GCF_001295785.1. Lineage (NCBI taxonomy): Bacteria > Pseudomonadati > Pseudomonadota > Alphaproteobacteria > Hyphomicrobiales > Rhizobiaceae > Rhizobium > Rhizobium sp. AAP116. Next base: position 8,324 of record NZ_LJIB01000033.1, on the reverse strand, counting down.
CATGGCCAACACAACTTCGGCGAAGAAGGCGACCCGCAAGATCGCTGCCCGTACTGCAGTCAACAAGGCTCGTCGTTCGCGGGTCCGTGGTTTCATCCGCAAGGTCGAAGAAGCCATCGCTTCCGGCGACGCAGCTGTTGCCAAGGACGCCCTGCAGGCTGCTCAGCCTGAGATCCAGCGCGCTGCCACCAAGGGTGTGGTTCACGCCAACACCGCATCGCGGAAGATCTCGCGTCTGGCCGCTCGTGTGAAGGCCCTGGCTGTCTAATTTTAGACACCTTTCTGACATTTTTCGAAGAGCCTGGCGTTGCGCCGGGCTTTTTGTCGTTGTTGCTCTCGGTTATCGAAAATTGTTGTTTTAGAGTTTTCTGCTGCACTGCATATTGTCAGTCTGATGACATGAAAAACGCAATGATTTCATATGGTTCCGGGAGGTGCTTGTGGGCGGGCTGCCTTCACGCTGGGGCAGATTGGCCCCCTCATGAGTCAAGAGAAATTTTATTTTTTCGCATTGCCAGCGCCCTGTCTTGTGTCTGTTTGGGAATCTCCTTGATTCAAAAGCGATTCTTTTTCGCCCGAATGTGACGCGAAAATGAAGTACGAAGAGTCAATGGTCCAGGCGCCCGATAGCCTAAAAATCGGTGTTGATCTTGGCTTTTGATCCTGCCTTAATGTTTCTCAGCAAGAGGCCAGCCAATGGCCGAAAACGACGGTCCGGACGACAGCAATGTCATCGTGACAGGTCGCTCTTGCCGGGACGGAGTGTTTCCATTCCGTTTTCTCATAAAGTGATCGACGTTGCATCGGAAACTTAGCTGTTTCCGCGTGATGGCGGTTTTGCGCCTTGATGGTGGCTGATGGCCACGACAAGGACAAGGATGTGCGGGATGACGAGGATGTCGCACGTATGAGCACTGCCATTGTCGTGAGGGGGCGATGGCGCGTTGAGCTGACTTTTGGCTGAAGTCGGCGCGATGTGTTCGGGGACCATCGATCCCTCAAGGGATCGATTAGAGATGAAGCGGCTGTCGGGCGCAAATGGATACGCCCGGCACCTGGAATGAATTTGGAAGGCGGCAAAATGCATATGAACTCTATGACGGCCGGTGCGTTGGCGAACGGGGACAATGCACATTCGGCGCTCGGCGCCGCATGCTCCGAAGGGGCAGGAGACAATGCCGAGATGAAGCATGATGCTCTGTTTGATCGTTTCAGCAAGCGGCTCAAGGCTCAGGTGGGTGTGGACGTATACCAGAGCTGGTTTGGGCGTCTGAAGCTGCACTCAGCATCGAAAAGCGTGGTGCGCCTGACCGTACCGACGACATTTCTGAAGTCGTGGATCAACAACCGTTACCTCGACCTGATCACGTCGATCTTCCAGGCTGAAGATCCGTCGATCCTGAAGGTTGAAATCATGGTGCGCAGCGCTAGCCGCAGCACCCGTGGTCCTGTCGTCGAGGAGCGTTCGGTCGGATCGGACGTCAGCCAGCCGACTTCGCCGCGCAAGACCGGACCGCAGACCGTAGGCCAGATCGCCTCGGCCCAGACCCAGGCACCGTCGAACGCCCGTACCACACAGGCAGGTCCGCTGTTCGGCTCGCCACTCGACAGCCGCTATACCTTCGATGGTTTCGTGGAAGGGTCCTCGAACCGCGTGGCGCTCGCAGCTGCCAAGACGATCGCTGAAGCCGGCGCCGGCGCCGTGCGGTTCAACCCGCTCTTCATCCATTCGTCCGTCGGCCTCGGCAAGACGCACCTGTTGCAGGCCATCGCCAATGCCGCAATCCAGAGCCCGCGGCAGCCGCGGGTCGTCTATCTCACGGCAGAATACTTCATGTGGCGTTTCGCAACCGCGATCCGCGACAATGATGCCCTGACGCTGAAGGACTCGCTGCGCAATATCGACCTTCTGATCATCGACGACATGCAGTTCCTGCAGGGTAAGATGATCCAGCACGAGTTCTGCCACCTCTTGAACATGCTGCTCGACAGCGCCAAGCAGGTCGTCGTCGCCGCCGACCGTGCGCCCTGGGAACTGGAATCGCTCGATCCGCGCGTTCGTTCGCGCCTGCAGGGTGGCGTTGCCATCGAGATGGAAGCGCCCGATTACGACATGCGCCTCGACATGATGAAGTCGCGCCTCGACGTCGCCCGCAAGGACGATCCGTCGATCGACATCCCCGCCGAGATCCTGGAGCATGTGGCCCGCAACATCACCAGCAGCGGCCGCGATCTGGAAGGCGCCTTCAACCAGTTGCTCTTCCGCCGCTCCTTCGAGCCGAACCTGTCGATCGAGCGCGTGGACGAACTGCTCGCTCACCTCGTCGGCGCCGGTGATCAGAAGCGCGTGCGCATCGAGGACATCCAGCGCGTCGTGGCCCGTCATTACAACGTCTCGCGCCAGGAACTTGTATCGAACCGCCGCACCCGCGTGATCGTCAAGCCGCGCCAGATTGCCATGTATCTGTCGAAGACGCTCACCCCGCGCTCCTTCCCGGAGATCGGTCGTCGCTTCGGTGGACGTGATCACACGACCGTACTGCATGCCGTCCGCAAGATCGAAGAGCTGATCTCGGCAGACCAGAAGCTGTCGCAGGAGATCGAACTTTTGCGCCGTCTGATAAACGAGTAAGCGCGTTCGCTACGAACCAAATAGAAAAGCCCGTCGATGATGCATCGGCGGGCTTTGTCGTTGGACCGTGCTACACCAAACCGAATGTCGCCGGCTAAACTGAAGATCTGAGGATTCTCAGCAGGCGAGATCCGCGACCACGGCGTCGAGGATCAGCATGCCCGGCGGTGTGCAGCGCAGCCGCGAATTGCCGAGCCGCTCGATGAAGCCCTGATCCAGCAGAAACTGCTCCTTGTCCGGATCGGGGTCGCGGCCGGACAGCTGCTGCCACCGGGCGAGATCTACGCCCTCGCGAAGCCGCAAGCCCATCAGGAGAAGCTCGTCGGCCTGCGCCTCGTGATCGAGCTCTTCGCGTTCGATAATGCCGTGACCATTCTGCTCGACGGCCGAAAGCCAGGTTTCCGGATGCCGTTCGGCGACCGTTGCAATCTTCGTGCGACCCTGGGTCAGGCGCCCATGCGCGCCTGGACCGATGCCGGCGTAATCGCCATAACGCCAGTAGGTCAGGTTATGGCGGCTCTCCGCGCCCGGGCGGGCGTGGTTGGAAACCTCATAGGCCGGCAGTCCTTCACGCGCGGTGATTTCCTGCGTCGCCTCGTAGAGTGTGGCGGCGTGCTCGTCATCGGGGACAATCAGCTTGCCGGCCTTGTGCAGGCCATAGAAGGCTGTGCCTTCTTCGATCGTCAACTGGTAGAGCGAAAGATGATCGACGGCATACGACATCGCCTCCTTCAGCTCACGCTCCCATGCTTCCACCGTCTGGTTGGGTCGGGCGTAAATCAGGTCGAAGGACATGCGCGGGAAGATCTCGCGCGCCAGTCGGATCGCCTTGAGTGCATCGGCGACATCATGCAGGCGTCCGAGGAACTTGAGGTCCGGATCGTTCAGCGCCTGCACCCCGAGCGAAACACGATTGACGCCCGCTGCCCGATAGCCGTGGAAGCGGGTCGCCTCGACGCTGGACGGGTTCGCCTCCATGGTGATCTCGATGCCGTCTGGCATATGCCAGTTGGCCGCAATGCCGTCGAGGATCGCGCCGACCGTCGAGGGATCCATCAGCGACGGCGTACCACCACCCATGAAGACACTGGTGACGGTCTTCGGCCCGGATATGGCCCGCACAGCCTTCAGCTCGGCAAGAAAGGCGGCGACGAAGCGCGCCTGATCGACCGGCTGGTGCCGCACATGACTGTTGAAGTCGCAATACGGACACTTGGCCGCGCAGAAGGGCCAATGCACGTAGACCCCGAAACCAGGCTCGCCAGTGTCGGGCAGGAGCGTAAAGGACCGATCGGTCAAGGCGTCATGCCTCCAGGCAGGTTTCGACGAAAAGCTTGAAGGCCCGGGCACGGTGCGACAGAGCCTCTGCATTGCCGGGCTTCCAGCCATGTTTTTCGTCCGCGGTCATCTCGCCGAAGGTGCGCTGATGCCCCTCGGGCTGGAAGACGGGGTCATAGCCGAAACCGGCGGTGCCGCGCGGCGGCCAGGCAACCACGCCCTCGACCTCGCCCCGGAAGAATTCGGTATGACCGTCCGGCCAGGCGAGGCAGAGCACGCTGACGAAGCGACAGGTTCTTTGAGCCGCATCCGTTGCGCCGCGCTCCTGGAGAGCCTTCTCGACCTTCTCCATCGCCATCTGAAAATCGCGGCTGCCATCCTCGCGCTCGGCCCAGTTCGCCGTATAGACGCCTGGAGCGCCGTCGAGCGCATCGATGACGAGGCCGCTGTCGTCCGAGAGCGCAGGCAGCCCCGAAGCCTTGGCAGAGGCGAGCGCCTTGATCGCGGCATTTTCCTCGAAAGTCGTACCGGTTTCATCTGGCTCGACGAAGGCAAGGTCCTTGGCCGATTTGGCAGAAAAGCCGAAGGGGCCGATCAGGTCGGCGATTTCAGCGATCTTGCCGGCATTGTGGCTGGCAACGATGATGGTGCGGGTGTCGAGTTTGCGCATGCGATAGGTCCGTTCAAGAAGTCCAAAGGGTGCGGGACGCGCATTCCAGGCTGTTTCCGGCCGGATCGCGGAAGTAGATCGAGCATGCGCCGTTCGGCCATGTCAGTTCGGATTCGACCGGTATACCGGCCTGCTGCAACCGACTGCGCATGGCATCGAGATCGTCGTGACGGACGATGAAACAGACATGGCCAGGGCCCCTCGTCCCGTGGGTCGGGACAGGGAAGGGGTCGTCGGCGATTAGCGTCTCCGTTTCTGCCGGATTGAAGATCAGAAGGACGCCGGACCCGCACCGATAGAAGATATGCCGGTTGCCGCCACGGCGGATCTTTTCGAGACCGAGGACGCCGTCATAAAACGCCTCTGCCTTGTCCAGATCGTCCGCATAGAGTGCGGTTTCGAGGATCCCTTCGATCATGCGGCCCTTCTTCTCAGGCGATTGTCTGCTTCTGCAGCGCCACCAGTTCGTCGATGCCATTCCGCGCCAGACCAAGCAACGTCAGGAACTCGTCCTGGCTGAACGGCTTGCCTTCTGCCGTGCCCTGGATCTCGACGATGCCGCCAGAGCCAGTCATGACGAAGTTGGCGTCCGTCTCGGCAGCCGAGTCTTCCAGATAATCGAGGTCGATCACAGGCTGGCTTGCGAAGATGCCGCACGAAACGGCCGCGATATGATCCTTGAGGACCTTCTCGACCTTGATCATGCTGCGGGCTTCCATCCACTTCAGGCAGTCATGCAGGGCAATGAAGGCGCCGGTGATCGCCGCCGTGCGCGTGCCGCCATCCGCCTGGATAACGTCGCAGTCGATCGAGATCTGGCGTTCGCCGAGAGCCTCGAGATCGACGATCGCCCGCAGCGACCGGCCGATGAGGCGCTGGATTTCCTGGGTACGACCGCTTTGCTTGCCCGAGGCGGCCTCGCGTTTCATGCGGTCACCGGTGGCGCGTGGCAGCATGCCGTATTCCGCCGTCACCCAGCCTTTGCCGGAATTGCGCAGCCACGGCGGGGTCTTCTCTTCCAGGCTCGCAGTGCACAGCACATGCGTGTCGCCGAACTTCACCAGGCAGGAGCCTTCTGCATGCTTGGAAAAGTTGCGCTCGAATGAAACCTTGCGCATTTGATCGGTTTTTCTGCCGGATGGCCGCATTGCAATCTCCTGGGTTGTTAGTTGCCTTCTAAGGACGGAGCAGCTTATTTGCAAAGAAAAACCATGCCGCAGCGCAGAGAGCCTTGCGCGCGGCGAAATACCCCTTGGTCATCCCGTAAGCAGTGACTATATTTATTGCATGAAACCTCTGAGATCATGTTCGCTCCGATAATGGCATCACCGAAGACGACCGTCGCAGACGTGTCCGCCTCCCTGGACGACCGCTCCCGGGAGGTCTTTCGCCGTATCGTCGAGACCTATCTCGACAGCGGCGATCCGCTCGGTTCGCGGAATCTTTCGCGCTTATTGCCGATGTCGCTGTCGCCCGCCTCCGTGCGCAACGTCATGAGCGATCTCGAAGAACTCGGTCTCATCTACGCGCCGCATATCAGCGCCGGACGCCTGCCAACGCAGGCCGGCCTGCGCTTCTTCGTCGACGCCTTCATGCAGATCGGCGATCTTTCCGAAGGTGAGCGGGACGAAATCGAGCGCCAGATCAGGCCTTCCAGTGCCGATCAGCCGATGGAGGCCATGCTGACCGAGGCAAGCCGCATGCTGTCCGGCCTGTCGCGTGGCGCCGGTCTTGTCATCTCGGCAAAGAACGATCCCGTTCTCAAGCATGTCGAATTCATTCGGCTCGAACCGACCAAGGCGCTCGCCGTTCTCGTCGGCGAGCACAATCAGGTCGAGAACCGCATCATCGAACTGCCGGCAGGCATCACGGCCTCGCAGTTGACCGAGGCGGCCAATTTCCTGAACGCCAACCTGGCAGGTCAGACGCTGCGCGAACTGCGTGGCCAGATTGAAAGCCTGAAGTCCCAGGTGGCGACCGAGCTCGACACCCTGTCCCAGGATCTGGTCGAGCGCGGCCTCGCCGTCTGGTCGGGCGAAGTGGCCGAAAAGCAGCCCGCCCGCCTGATCGTCCGCGGTCGCGCCAATCTGCTCGAAGGTCTGGCCGGCTCCGAGGACATTGATCGCTTGCGCCTGCTCTTCGATGATCTGGAGCGCAAGGAAAGCTTGATCGAAATCCTTGATCTGGCCGAAAGCGGCCCGGGGGTCCGGATCTTCATCGGATCCGAAAACAAGCTTTTTTCGCTCTCCGGTTCCTCGTTGATCGTAGCCCCCTATCGCGATGGCGAAGACCGTATCGTCGGCGCCGTCGGCGTAATTGGTCCGACCCGCCTCAACTATTCGCGCATCGTGCCGATGGTGGACTACACCGCACAGCTGATGGCGAGGCTCTCGCGCGGCGCGCGGTGAGCCAATTTCCCGACAAACCCTTGATTTTTTCTCGTCAAACCCTGATATCGGGCACGCATTCGAAAGCTTTGAGCTTCGAAAACGAGACATCATCCGGAGAACGTCATGACCGAAGAAACCAACAAGAACGGACCTGACGCGGCAGCTACCGAGGCAGAAGCAACCGCGACCACCGAAGAAGGACAGGTTGCGAACGAAAGCGAGGCCGGGTCCGCGCAGGAGAATGATCCGATCGACGCTTTGAAGGCAGAAAACGCCGATTTGCGCGACCGTTTCCTGCGCCTGGCCGCTGAAATGGACAATCTGCGCCGCCGCACCGACCGCGAAATCAAGGATGCCAAGTCCTATGCGGTCACCGGCTTCGCCCGCGACATGCTCTCCGTTTCCGACAACCTGCGACGCGCGATTGAGACGCTGCCGGACGAGGCTCGTGCCGCCGCAGACGCGACCGTCACCGCTCTGATCGAAGGTGTCGAAATGACCGAGCGCGGTATGCTGGCAACGCTCGAGCGCCATGGCGTGCGCAAGATCGAGGCGGAAGGCCAGAAGTTCGATCCGAACTTCCATCAGGCGATGTTCGAGGTGCCCAATCCGAACGTGCCCAACAACACGGTCGTTCAGGTCGTTCAGGCCGGCTACGCCATCGGCGAGCGTGTGCTGCGCCCGGCCATGGTCGGTGTTGCCAAGGGCGGTCCGAAGGAAGCCGCAGCCGAGGATGCCGCCAAGGCGTGAGCAGACGTGATGTCGCGTGAATGAAAAAAAAGCGCCCCATTCGGGCGCTTTTTTGCTGTCTGGGCTTGAAGGCAGTCGCTCAGGCGGCGTTCGACGCCTGTTCCTCGTTGAGGAAGGTGTAGATCGCGGAGGCCGATTCAGTCGCCCGGAGCTTGGCCACCAGGTCCTGGTCGCGCAGCACGCGCGCAATGCGTGACAGGGCCTTGAGATGATCTGCCCCGGCACCCTCGGGCGCGAGCAGCAGGAAGACCAGATCGACCGGCTGGTCGTCGAGCGCTTCGAAATCGACCGGCGTTTCGAGCCTTGCGAAGACGCCCGTGATCTTGCTGATCTTGTTCAGCTTTCCATGCGGGATGGCGATGCCGTTGCCCACGCCCGTCGAGCCGAGGCGCTCGCGCTGCAGGATCACGTCGAAGATTTCCCGTTCCGGAATGTCGGTAAGCTTGGAGGCTTTGGCCGCAAGTTCCTGAAGCAGCTGCTTCTTGGAGTTCACCCGGAGAGCCGGTACGACAGCATCCTGCTGCAGCAAATCTGCCAATGCCATATCAATGTCCTTCATGCCTCGGATCGAGGAACGGGCGGCTGCCTCGCGCAGCCGCCCAAG
>NZ_LJIB01000032.1:0-12693 GCF_001295785.1 Rhizobium sp. AAP116 | reverse complement strand
GCTTTGCGGCGCCCCCCCCCCAAGGGGGAGGTGGAGTGCGGCGGAACGGCTCGGCGACGCTCACCCGACGATCGCAAAGCCTTCCGTCTCGGCGCGACCCGGCACCGGCATCGGCGCGCGGCCGATCCATTGGACGTGGCGCTCCAGGATGCGGGCGGCTTCCGATGCGTCGCCTGATTTCAGGGCTTCGAGGATGGCGCGGTGGTCGTGGTCGGTGCGGGCTTCCCAGGTGGCGCGCCAGGCGACGAAGAGGAAGCGGGCGGAGACGGCGTGGAGATCGTCGATGACCGACAACAGGCGCGGCATCCCGCAGGTCGAGACGATCAGCCGGTGGAAGCGGCGGTTGGCCTCCTCCCAGGTGCGCACATCCTTGGCATTGTCGGCGTCGGCGGCTGCCCGTTCGGCAGCGGCCAGCACATCCGGGGTCAGATTGGGGGCGGCGTGGCGAAGCGCCAGCACTTCGAGGGCCGCGCGCATTTCGGCGACTTCGCGCACCTGCTTCAGGTCGAAGCTTGCGACCCGCACGCCCCGACGGGGCAGCGAGACGACCAGGCCTTGCGCCTCCAGCCGGCGGAAGGCCTCGCGCACGGGCACATGGCTTGCGCCGAATTCCTCGGCAATATGGTCCTGCCCCAAACGCGAACCGGGCACGAGTTCGCCATGGATGATACGCTCCGCAAGCGCGCGGCTGATGCGGCTCGCCACCGTGTCCTTCAAGGAATCGTCGCGGGTCTTGGGCATGCGGTCATGCATAGAGCCGTTCATTTTCAAATGGAAGCCGTTCTGCCGGAGCAGGTTTTTGTCGGGGCAGCGACGATCGGCGATGCGCATACCCTGGGGTATGGGCGAGACGATCGCCGCTGATCCCGGCGGAAAGATGCCCGGCCCTTCGGGTTGGCTGGAACGGGTTGGCTGGAACGGGCCGCCTGATCGCCCGGCTGGCTTGGCCGTATGCTACGGCTACGACGCGCGCCAGCCAGGCGACCATCCGACTCCGTTTCAGCCAACAGAACTGCTGCCATTTGAAAATGAACGGCTCTAGTCAGCGGGGCATGGCTTGTCGAGGGAGGGGAAACATGACCTCACTCCAGAGCGCGCAGAATGGCCTGCCAATCCTGCCGACCGCCGAGAATACGCAGGATGGTGACCTGCCCTTCCAGACCCACATAGACGATCAGATGACTGCGATAGGGATAGATCCGGACCGGCGGCATAAACTCGAGACGTTCGCGAAACAGCGTTGGAGACCGAGCAACCCGGTCGAAGGCCTGCACGAGTTCGTCGAGATAGCGATCGGCCTGATCGGCGGACCAGGTTCCCGCACCATAGGCCCAGACGGTTTCGAGGTCACGCTGAGCCTCAGGCGCAAGGGTGTAGCGGGCGCTAGCGGGCGCCATGGCTCTCGCGCATCCGCCGCTTGAAGGCCTCGGGATCGAAGGGCTCCGGCGGGCCGCTTTCGATCCCCTTGGTGATGGCGGCCTGAAGCTGGTCGAAGGCTGCGAGACGCTCCTGATCCTTGCGGATCAGGTCGCGGATATAGTCGCTGGCATTGCCGTAGCGGCCGCTCTCGGCCTGACGCTCGACCCAGGCCTTCATCGGATCGGGAAGGGATACGTTCATCGTTGCCATAGTCTGCCTCCAGTGATGCAGACAAAATGGCGCGGATGGCAAAGTTTGTCAAAACCCCACCCTCACCCATGCCTTGCGCGGCTATCCTCCGGCGCCTCGGCCCGGTCTTCGAGACCGTAGTCGCGCAGCACTTGGGCGACGCGCAGGCGATAGGCGGCGAAGACGCCGCCCCTGCCGGCCGCTTGCGCGGCGCGGTGTTCCTCCGTTTCGCGCCAGCGGCGGACGGCCTCTTCGTCGCGCCAGAAGGAGAGCGACAGGAGCTTGCCACGGGTCGACAGGCTCTCGAAGCGCTCAACGGAGAGGAAGCCGTCGGCCGCCTCCAGTTGGGCGCGCAGTTCACCGGCCAAATCGAGATAGCGGTGGCGTTCTCCGACAAATGGCACCACCTCGAAGATGACGGCGATCATGGCTGGACTTTCGACGATGGCGAGCTGGAGACATTCTTCAGGAAGAGGCGGTCCTCCTCCAGGATGAAGCGGGCGTTCCTGGCGAATTCATAATTGGCCTTGCCGAGCGGATCGGCAGCAAGCTTCGCGCGATAGGCTTCATAGGCCGCCAGATTTTCGATGTGGTAGATGCCGTAGGCCGTGGTTGCCGAGCCCTCGTGCGGGGCGAAGTAGCCGACCAGATCGGCGCCGCAGCGGGGGATCGCCTCGCCCCAGTTGCGAGCATAAGTGGCGAAGTCGTCGCGACCGAAGGGGTCAATGCGGTAACGGATGATGCAGGTGATCATGGAGAAACTCCTCGTTTGTTGCGAGGTGGGCTTGCCACGGCACCGACGCCTGATGCTTCGATCGGGGTCGAAGTTTTGCCCAACCCTTTCCTTCAACAGTTCGACCGGGACCGAAGCATTGGCTACACTTGCGATGCAGACTGCGCTTTCTAACGGGGAGAACATCATATGGCGGAAGGACCTGACATCGCGCGCATCGCTTCACTGATCGGCGATCCGGCGCGCTCGAACATGCTCTTGGCGCTGATCGGCGGCAAGGCGTTGACCGCGACGGAACTTGCGGGCGCGGCAGGCGTGACGCTGCAGACGGCGAGTTCGCATCTGTCGAAGCTCGAAGAGGGTGGCCTCCTCTCCCAGCGCAAACAGGGGCGGCATCGCTATTTTGCACTGGCCGACGGTCATGTCGGGACGATGATCGAGAGCCTGATGAGCTTTTCAGCGACGCGCGGGCACCTGCGCCACCGCACCGGGCCGAAGGAGCCGGAGCTGCGCAAGGCGCGGATCTGCTACGACCATCTGGCCGGCGATTTTGGCGTACGGATGCTGGACAGCCTGGTTGGGCAGGGCGCAATCCGGGCGGAGGACGAGGCGCTGACGCTGACAACTGTGGGCGAGAGCCTGCTCGAAGGTCGCGGCCTCGATATCGGCAGCCTTAGAGCCAAGCGACGCCCGCTCTGCCGCGCATGCCTCGACTGGAGCGAGCGGCGGACGCATCTCGCGGGCGCGCTGGGGGCGGCGCTGCTCACACATTTCCTCGATCGGGGACTGGCGCGGCGGGTGGAGGAGAGCCGGATCATCCGGTTCTCACCCGAGGGCGAGCGGCATTTTCTCAAGTGGTTTCCCCTGCCCGACTGAGTTCGACATGCATGCGTCACAGGCACCTTGAAAAGAAACCAACCATACGGTATCTTTTAACATTCTCTTTTCCGGAGCCCCGTCCATGAACCCCACACTGACCGCCTATGGCGCGCTGGCTGCCGCCATCGTGCTCGAAGTCATCGGCACGACGTTGCTACAGAAATCGGCGCAGTTCACCAAGCTTCTGCCGACGGCTGGCATGGTGATGTTTTATGTCGCCTCCTTCTACCTTCTGTCACAGGCGCTGAAGGGCATGCCGCTTGGCATCGCCTATGCAATGTGGGGTGGGCTCGGCATCGTGCTAACCGCTCTGATCAGTGTGTTCTACCTCAAGCAGAGCCTCGATCTGGCCGCGCTTGTGGGTATCGCCCTGATCGTTGCCGGCGTCATCGTGATGAACACGCTGTCGAGCACGGTGTCGCACTGATGGCGGCCTCTCCCTCGCGCGGAGACAAAACGCTTTCCGCGCATCACCGCAAGAAACAGCCGGAGCAGGTGCGCCGGGCTTTGCTGGACTGCGCCGCCCAGATTGCGGCCGAACAGGGTGCGTCGGCCATCACGATCCAGGCGGTCGCCGAACGGGCCGGCGTGACAAAGGGCGGGCTGCTGCATCATTTCGACAGCAAGCAGGCGCTGCTGGCCGCCGTCTTTGAGGATCTTCTCGACAAGATGGATCAGGAAATCGACCGGACTCTGGCGGATGATCCCGCGTCGCGCGGACGCTTCACGCGGGCCTATGTGCGTGCCTGCTTCTCCGACCGCCTGCTGGGCGACCGCAGCCTCTGGGGTGCACTGTCGGTCGCAATCGTCTCGGAACCGGCGCTGCGCGCGCTCTGGTCGGCCTGGCTCGACGGGCGCATGGCGCGGCATGCCGAGACCGACGGCGATCCAAGGCTGGTTGCCGTGCGGCTTGCAGCGGACGGCGTCTGGCTCGCTGACATGATGGAAAAGGCGGGCGGGCTCAAACGTTATCCGCAGGATTTCGAGGTCGTGCTGCTCGCGATGGCTGAGGCTTGAAACTAGACGGCCATGCGATGTTCGGCACGGCAGCCGTGCATGACGCGTGATTGTCCTCGCCCTCCCGATCGTGTAGGGAGCGACTTTCCCTGGACCACATGACGGATGTTTCCATGAGCGGCTTCGACCTCACCCTTTTCGATTGCGACGGCGTGCTCGTCGATTCCGAGATCATCGCGGCCAAGGTCGAATCGAAGCTTCTGACGGAAGCGGGTTATCCGATTTCGGTCGAGGAGATGGGCGAGCGCTTCGCCGGCATGACCTGGAAGAACATTCTGCTGTCGATCGAGAAGGAGATCGACATTCCGCTCTCCGCCAGCCTGATCGACAAGTCGGAACAGCTGCTCGACCAGAAGCTCGCCCGCGAGGTGAAGGCGATCGAAGGCGTGCAGTATGCCCTGGCGCGTCTCGCCGGTCCGCGCTGCATCTGCTCCAATTCCTCCTCGCATCGTCTCGACATGATGCTCTCCAAGGTCGGCCTCAAGGAGTTCTTCGCGCCGCATATCTATTCGGCCAAGGATCTCGGTGCTGACAGGGTCAAGCCGAAGCCGGATATCTTCCTGCATGGTGCCAAGCAGTTCAATGTCAGTCCGTCCAAGTGCGTCGTCATCGAGGACTCCGTGCATGGCGTACATGCGGCACGCGAAGCCGGCATGCGCGTCATCGGCTTTACCGGCGCCTCGCACACCTATCCCTCGCATGCCGACCGGCTGACAGATGCCGGCGCCGAGACCGTGATTGCCCGCATGCAGGATCTGCCGGGCGTGATCGCCGCCATGGCCGAGTGGGAAGGCGCGTTTTAATCGTCCGAAGAGCGACCTGTTCAGGTCTTGATGGTCAACGCCAAGGGCAGGATTTCTGCGACGAAAGCGCCCCGGATCGGCATTTCGCCGTCGATTTCCACCGGGAAACGCTGGGGATCACGCGGCCGCACCTCGACGCGACGTCCTTTATGAAAACTTAAGAGCGGATGGCCGACATGGCCGGCGGAATGCAGGCGTCCCAGTAAATTCAGAAGGCCGAGGATCTTCTCCTCGCGCATCACGGCAATGTCGAACAGGCCATCGGCGACATCGGCATCCGGCGTGATGTGCATGCCGCCGCCAAACCAGCCGCCATTGGCAATCGCTGCGATTGCCAGCCGCCCCTGATGCACCTGCATGCCATCGATCAGCACTTCGAAATCATATGGACGATAGCGCAGGATCGCGCGTGCCGCATGGACAAGGAAGCGGAGGGGGCCGTTCAAGATGCGTCTGCGTCCAGGCGCATTCACAGCATCGACGATTTCGCCTGAAATGCCGACACTGGCGATATTGGCAAAGTGGCGACGCTGCTCGTTGCCGGCAGCATCGCGGCTGACGAGCAACCCGGCGTCAATCTTGCGGACAGGGGCGTTTGCGATGTGTTCTGCGAGGGCTGCCGGATCGCTCGGTAGCTTGAAGTTTCGGATGAAATCGCAGCCCGTGCCGATCGGCAGAAAGGCGAGCGGCATCTCGGGGCGCGACGAGGTCAGCACACCATCCACGACGTCGCTGATCGTGCCGTCACCGCCGGCGACCACAACAACGTCGTAAGGCCCCACTGCCAGCTCGCGGGCGAGCCTTCGCGCGTCCCCGCTGGAGCGGCTTTCATGGATTTCCAGATCCGGGAAACGATGGCGGAAGGCGGCAAGCAGGGGAGCCCATTGCTTCTGGCCTGCTCGGCCGCCCGCAATGGGATTTCTCACGACAGCAATTTTCAACAAGGCCTCCCTGGGGACACCGCCTTAGTGGCCCACTCCCTCTCAATGCCAGCGCGTGCATCCCGAGGGGGCAGGCATGCTCCGCCATGTGGCTTGCACGCTAGCATCCGCCGAGCAGAGAGAGCAAGGCGAGGCACCGGCCCGGACCGATGCATTTCACAACATGCGAAAGACGTGATCAGCCCCGCTGATGCCGGTGGGTGGAGGCAATGTGGCGATCGGTCAGACGGGCGTTGCCGAAGAGCTTTTCCCGCAGCGGCCCTTCGCGGTATTCGGTCTTGTAGAGACCTTTCTCCTGCAGGCGGGGAACGACCAACTCGATGATGTCGTCGAAGCATTCCGGCACGACCGTGCGCGACAGGTTAAAGCCGTCGACGCCGGTGTCCTCGACCCAGTCCACCAGCCAGTCGACGACCTGATCTGCGGAGGCGACGAGTGGCGGCTGGCGGCTGCCGAGCACCATCTGTTCGATCAGTTTGCGCTTCGTCCATTGCGGCCCGGCCGCGCGGTCCATGGCCTTGATGTTGGAGGTGATCGCCTGGCTCTTGCCCGTCTCGACCGGTTCGTCCATGTCGAATTTGTCGAAGTCGATGCCCATCGAGGCGGCAGCATGGGTGAGCGCGGCCTCGGAGCTCACGTACTGGCGGTAGTCCTCGAACTTTTCGCGGGCCTCCTTTTCGGTGCGGCCGGTGACGATGGTGGCACCAAGGAAGACCTTGATGTCATCGCCTTGACGCCCCAGTCCCTCGGCACGTGCCCGGATGTCGGAGACGATCTCGCGCACGCCCTCCTTCTTCTGGCCGTTGACGAAGACGCATTCAGCGTGGGTTGCGGCGAACTGTCGGCCACGCGGCGAGGAACCGGCCTGATACAGCACCGGCGTGCGCTGGGGCGAGGGTTCGCAGAGGTGATAGGCATCGACCTTGTATTGGCGTCCATGATGATGGACGGGATGGACACGCTGCGGATCGGCATAAACCTTTGCAGCCTTGTCGGCCACCACGGCTCCGTCTTCCCAGCTCCCTTCAAGGAGCTTGTAGATCACCTCCATGTATTCATCGGCGAGGTCGTAGCGATCGTCATGGGCCATCTGGCCGTCGAGGCCGATGGCGCGTGCGGCACTGTCGAGATAGCCGGTCACGATGTTCCAGCCGATGCGGCCACCGGTCAGATGATCGAGCGTCGCCATGCGGCGGGCAAAGAGGAAGGGCTGTTCGTAAGTGAGGTTGGCCGTGACGCCGAAGCCGAGATGGCGGGTGGCCGCGGCCATGGCCGGGACCAGCATCATCGGATCGTTGACCGGCACCTGCACGGCACCGCGAAGTGCTGGCGCCGGACTGCCGCTCAGAACGTCGTAGATACCGACGACATCGGCGAGAAAGATGCCGTCGAAGAGGCCAGCTTCCAAGCGCTTCGCGTAGTCGGTCCAGTATGCGAGGTTCGTATATTCCATCGAGCGATCTCGCGGATGGCTCCAGAGACCCTGCTGGATATGCCCGACGCAATTCATGTCGAAGGCGTTGAAACGGATTTCGCGTGCCATGCTCGTGTTCGTCCCTCTCTTTTGTCGACAGGCGGCGACTTGTGGATGCGCCGTCATCTATCGTATGCTCCTGTCCACTATAGAAGACGCGGCCGGAGAATTTGGCAAGGGTCGAGATGAAAAACACGGTGCAGAGAAACGATGTTCACGACGAGGACCGTCAGGCGCGGGCCATCGCCGAGCGTATCCGGCTGGAGCGGGAAACACGCGGCTGGTCGCTTGCCGAGCTTGCGGCGCGTTCGGGCGTCTCCAAGGCAATGATCAGCAAGGTGGAGCGCTGCGAGGCGAGCCCGACGGCGACCGTGCTCGGCCGCCTCTCCGGCGCCTTCGGGCTGCCGCTCTCGGTTCTTCTTGCACTGGCCGAACGCGAGGGGGATCGACTGGCGCGCCGGGACGAGCAACCGCTCTGGATCGATCCGGATACGGGCTATACGCGGCGGACGCTTTCCCCCGGGAATGGAGGCCAACTCGAACTGTTGGAAGTGGTTTTGCCGCCCGGTGTGCGAGTGCCCTACCCGGCCTCTGCCTTCAGCTTCCAGCACCAGCAGATCTACGTGCTCGAAGGCCGCCTCGACTTTATGGAAGGCACACGCAGCCATCAGCTATCGACGGGTGACTGCCTGCAACTCGGCGCGCCCAGCGATTGCGTGTTCGTCAACGCCAGCGACCACGCAACCCGCTATTTGGTGGCCCTGACGCGTCGGGGCTAGGCGCCGATCTTCAGATCCGGCGCCGTCCTCGGGAACTTACTTCTTCTTCGGCTGTTCGAAGCCGATGAAGACGCGGGCCGTGCCGGAGATATCGCCGGGAACGGTTGCCACCTTGCTGTAGATGAACTGCGTCGGCTGGTTCACATCGGCAAGTGTGACGGCATACTGCTCGACTTCGTTGAAGACTTCCTGACCGCCATCCACGACGGTGACCCGCACCGGCAGATTGATCGTGCCGGCCTTGCCCTGCGGGCCTGCGACGAGTCGGCCCTGAACAAGCGCGTTGATCGTCAGTGATGTTTCGGTGCGAGCGCAGGAGCGCGTGGTGTCGGCGAGCGAGGCCTGGAAGATGACCTGCTCGGCATCGCCGTCCTTGCCGCGCGCATAGGTACGATAGGCGGCGGTTCCGTCACGCAGTGAAATCTGTGGGCAGAAGCCCTGCACGAAAGCCTGCTGAGTTGCGGCTGCAGCCGCGTTGCCTGGCTCCGACGGCGAAAGGCCGAGGCCGCTGCCGAGGCTGCCGGCGTTGCAACCCGAAAGAACCATCATCAGCGAAACGGCGATCACACCGCGCGACACGTTTACAGACACGAGACTTCACCTTCCGCATGCTCGGCCCAAGGCCGAAAAACAGTCAAACTTGAGGCTTTTCAGCGCCCTCGCGGATGGTCTATACCAGCGGCCACGACAAAAATCGATTGGGTAGCCGGCAATTTGCTTCAATTTTCGATGGACCTTCGAGAGCCGGCAGGAGTCTCGGTATCAGCGCGTGAATGCACGACTGCCGGGCTTGCGAAATCCTGGCCGGTGCACTGGCGCAAACGGGCAAACCTCTTTATCCGAAACGCCATAGGTTTGACGGCGGCTTCGGCTCCGAATTCTTGAACTTTAGGGATAAGCGACGTGGAATATGTTTCGACCCGCGGCGAGGCTCCGAGCCTCGGCTTTTGTGACGCACTTCTGGCAGGCCTTGCCCGGGACGGCGGGCTCTATGTGCCGCGCGAATGGCCGCAGATGTCGAAAAAGGCGATCCGCGGGTTGCGCGGCAAGTCCTATGAAGAGGTCGCCTTCGAGGTGCTCCTGCCCTTTACGAACGGGGAGATCGAGCCCGACACCTTCCGCGCGATGATCGACGAGGCTTATTCGACCTTCAAGCATCCGGCCGTCGCACCGCTGGTGCAGACGGGGCCGAACTCCTTCGTGCTCGAACTCTTCCATGGCACCACGCTCGCCTTCAAGGACGTGGCGATGCAGCTGCTCGCCCGCCTGATGGACCATGTTCTGGAAAAACGCGGCGAGCGGGCAACCATCGTCGGCGCGACCTCAGGCGACACCGGTGGGGCCGCGATCGATGCCTTTGCGGGTCGTGCGCGCACCGACATCTTCATCCTTTTCCCGCATGGCAAGGTTTCGCCGGTGCAGCAGCGCCAGATGACCTCGTCGCAGGACGAAAACGTGCATGCCATCGCCGTCGAAGGCAATTTCGACGACTGCCAGAACCTGGTAAAGGCGATGTTCAACGACGTACCGTTCCGCGATCGCGTCGGTCTTTCCGGCGTCAACTCGATCAACTGGGCGCGCATCATGGCGCAGGTGGTCTACTACTTCACCTCTGCAGTCGCGCTTGGCGCCCCCGACCGGAAGGTGTCGTTCACGGTTCCCACCGGCAATTTCGGCGACATCTTCGCCGGTTACGTCGCCAAGAAGATGGGCCTGCCGATCGACAAGCTGGTGATTGCGACCAATGACAATGACATTCTGGCGCGCACGATGAAAACCGGCCGCTACGAGATGAAGGGCGTCTCGGCGACCACCTCGCCGTCAATGGACATCCAGATCTCGTCGAACTTCGAACGCCTGCTGTTCGAGGCCTATGGGCGCGATGCTTCCGCAATCCGTTCGGCGATGGAGGGACTGAAGCAGTCCGGCGCCTTCGAGATCCAGCCGGAAGCACTGAAGTTCATCCGCAAGGATTTCCGCGCCGGGCGCGCGACGCAGAAGGAAGTGGCGAAGACGATCCGCACCGTTCTCGACGAGACCGGGTACCTGCTCGACCCGCATACGGCCGTCGGCGTGCATGTGGCAAGCAAGTTCGAAAAGCCGCAAAGCCCGATGGTTGTGCTGGCGACGGCCCATCCGGCCAAGTTCCCGGCGGCAGTAAAATCGGCCTCCGGTATTGACCCCGCGCTTCCGGCGTGGCTTGCTGATCTGATGGACAGGGAGGAGCGCTTCGAAGTCCTGCCCGCGGAACTGAAAGCCATCGAAAGCTTTGTCAGCAAACAGGCGCGAGCAGTCAGGTAGGAAGTGCGGAAAGACGGACCATGAATGTTGAATGCACCCGGCTTCCATCGGGTTTGACTGTCGTAACCGAGAACATGCCCCATCTGGAAAGCGTGGCTCTCGGAACCTGGATCAAGTCCGGCTCGCGTAACGAGACCGAAGCCGAGCATGGCATTGCGCATCTGCTCGAGCACATGGCGTTCAAGGGTACGAATACGCGCACGGCCCGGCAGATCGCCGAGCAGATCGAGAATGTCGGCGGCGAAGTGAACGCCGCCACCTCGACGGAAACGACGTCCTATTACGCCCGCGTGCTGAAGGACAATGTTCCGCTCGCTGTCGATATTCTCGCCGACATCCTGACCGACAGCGTCTTCGACGAGGAGGAACTGGAGCGCGAAAAACACGTCATCCTGCAGGAAATCGGCGCAGCCGACGACACACCAGACGACGTGGTCTTCGACCGTTTCTCCGAACAGGCCTATCGCGGCCAGACGATCGGCCGCAGCATTCTTGGCACGCCCGAGACGGTGCAGTCCTTCTCCAGCGACCAGATCCGCGCCTATCTGTCGCGCAACTACACGACCGACCGGATGTTCGTCGTGGCCGCCGGCAAGGTCGACCACGATGCCTTCGTCAAGCAGGTGGAGCAGCGTTTCGCCTCGCTGCCGACAAAGCCGTCTGCGACGCCGGTGATGGATGCCGCCCACTACACCGGTGGCGAGTCGCGTGAAGAACGCGACCTGATGGATACCCAGGTCCTGCTCGGCTTCGAGGGCAAGGCCTACCACATGCGCGACTTCTACTGCTCGCAGATCCTCGCCAACATTCTCGGTGGCGGCATGTCTTCGCGGCTGTTCCAGGAAGTGCGCGAGATCCGTGGCCTGTGCTATTCGGTCTACGCCTTCCACTGGGGCTTTTCGGATACCGGCATTTTCGGCATCCATGCCGCGACCGGCGGCGAGAACCTGCCGGAACTGGTGCCCGTGATCATCGATGAGCTGCGCAAGGTCTCCGACCGCATCGACCAGCAGGAAATCGAGCGTTCGCGGGCGCAGATCCGCGCCCAGCTTCTGATGGGCCAGGAGAGCCCGGCTGCCCGCGCCGGTCAGATCGCCCGGCAGATGATGCTCTACGGACGCACCATTCCGAACCAGGAAATGATGGAACGGCTTGCCGGCATCACCACCGAACGCCTGACGGACCTTGCCGGTCGGCTGTTCTTCGACACGGTTCCGACGCTGTCGGCCATTGGCCCGGTCGATCATCTGGTTCCGCTCGACGATATCAGAGGCGCGCTGACGACACAGCCTGCCGGTATCCGCAAGGCCGTCGGCTAAGGGCCGCCGGCACAGACTGCGACCGGCGGGGACCCCGCCGGACATCGCTTGGGGATTGACGATGACGCGCTCGGTGTTTCGGTTTCTGTCCCGGCAGCCGGATATGCCGGAAATCACCAGCGAACGACTCCTCCTTCGCCTGCCCCGCTTCCGCGATTTCGAGCAATGGCACCAGCTGCGCAAAGAGAGCCGTGCCTTTCTGCAGCCATGGGAGCCGTCCTGGCGCACCGACGAGCTGACCGAGCGCGCGTTTCGGCAGCGTGTGCTGCGTAATGAACAGGAATTTCACTCCGGCATGGCAGTGCCCTTCTTTGTCTTCGATCGGGCCGAGGACACCTTGCTGGGCGGGCTCACCATCGGTCTCATCCGCCGAGGAGCGGCACAAAGCTGCATGATTGGCTACTGGATGGGCGAACGTCATGCCGGCCAGGGCCACATGTTTGCCGCACTTCAGCTGGCTATTCCCTACATCTTCGGGCCACTCGAGTTGCACCGTATCGAAGCAGCCTGTATTCCGGACAACGTCAACAGCCTGAGGCTACTCGAAAAAGCGGGATTTGAGCGGGAAGGTCTTTTGCGCGATTATCTGAAAATCAACGGGGAATGGCGCGACCATCTGCTGTATTCCCGGATCGGCGGCCATAAGGCGCGGAACGGCAAGACGCCCTCATGACGAATACCCGAACCCTTTCGCGCGCCGTGCCGCGCCTCGCCGCCCTGTGGATTGCTGCGCTTACGACAGCATATCTGTGCCTCGCCGCATCGGCGGCATTCGCCGTCGAGCCGGTGAAGATTGCGCGCGACGACACTGCCCTCGACCTGACGGCAACCACCGAGAT